>JBGQLU010000029.1:0-30543 GCA_041500265.1 Acidobacteriota bacterium
CAAGGCCTTGGGGATCCAGCGCCGGTCGACCTCCGTGGCCCATTCGATCCTGAACAACCTCCGGCGGGTGCCCCGCCTCAGGCGGACGATCCTCGAGGAGCGGCCCGATCGCGTGCTCTCGTTCATCGACGGGACCAACGTACTGACCCTGCTCGCGGCGAGCGGAACGGGGATCCCGGTCGTCGTCTCCGAGCGGACGAACCCCGCGCGTCACCGGATTCCCGGTCCGTGGCGCGTCCTGAGGCGCCTCACCTATCCGTGGGCTCACGCGATCGTCGTTCAGACGGAGGACGCGGTTCGATTCTTCCCGCCCGCATGGCGCCGCCGGATCGCCGTCGTACCGAATCCCGTTCCCGCCGTCCCGGCGGAACCGGGTCCGGCCCGCCCCGATAACGGACGGCGGCGCATCGTCGCGCTCGGTCGCCTGGATCCCCCCAAGGGATTCGACCTCTTGATCGACGCCTTCGCCTCGGTGGCCCCGCTGAGGCCGGAATGGGACCTCGTCATCTTCGGCGAAGGAACCGAGCGCGCCGCCTTGGTCTCGCGGATCGAGCGCGCCGGTCTGTCCGAGAGGGCGCGACTTCCCGGGGTGGTCGCCCGCCTCCAGGAGGCGTTTGCCGAAAGCGACCTGTTCGTCCTGTCGTCGCGCTACGAAGGGTTTCCCAACGCCCTGTGCGAGGCGCTGGCCTTCGGGCTCCCCGCGGTCGCCTTCGACTGCCCGAGCGGTCCTTCCGAGATTCTCCGGAACGGCGTCGACGGCCTGCTGGTTCCACCGGAGGACGTCTCTGGGCTGGCGGCGGCGATGCTGGACCTGACCGGAGACGCCGGCCGGCGCCGAGCGTTCGCGGGGCGTGCCCCCGAGATCACACGCCGGTTCTCGATCGATCGTATCGCCGGACTGTGGGAGACGATCCTCCGAGCGGGCGCATCGTGACGTCGTACACGGACGAGGTGCGTCGCGGGGAGCGGTTCCGCTTCGGCGGAAACTGGCGGCGATTCCTGGAGCTGGTCGACGAGCCTCGCGTCGTGGCGGCCGAGGCGTCGCTCCGCGACGGACTCGGCGGCCGGGACCTCCGAGGAACGACGTTTCTCGACGCGGGGTGCGGGAGCGGTTTGTTCTCGCTCGCCGCCCGGCGCCTCGGCGCGACCGTCGTCTCGTTCGACTTCGATCCCGACTCGGTCGCTTGCGGCCGGGCCCTCCGCGAGCGATTCCGCGCCGGCGACGACGGTTGGCGGATCGAGGAGGGCTCCGTCCTCGATGCGGGGTACCTCGAACGCCTCGGAACGTTCGACGTCGTTTACTCCTGGGGCGTCCTGCATCACACCGGGGCGATGTGGCGCGCACTGGAGCTCGTCATGCGGCGCGTCGCGGCCGGGGGGCAACTGTTCATCGCTCTTTACAACGATCAGGGCGCGGCGAGCCGCCGGTGGCTCCGGGTCAAGCGGGCGTACAACGCGCTTCCGACGGCTCTGCGCTTCCTCGTGCTGCTCCCGTCCTTCGCCGTGCTGTGGGGCCCCACTCTCGTGGCCGATCTCCTCCACGGGCATCCGGGCCGGCGATGGCGCGGGTACGCGCGCCACGGCCGCGGGATGTCCGCCTGGCGAGACGTGATCGACTGGGTCGGGGGACTGCCGTTCGAGGTCGCGCGCCCGGAGGAGGTCGTGAGCTTCTGCCGTGAGCGCGGGTTCGTCGAGGAGAAGGTGACGAACCAGGGCCGGGGCCTGGGGTGCAACGAATTCGTCTTCAGGGCGCGCTCCGGACGATGACCACGGGCTTCCTGTCCAAGCTCGGCTCGCGTCTTCCGGCGCCCGGCTCGACGGGCGGGCGCATCGTCCGGGGGACGGTCGTCGTGGGCGTGGTCGCGGGGATCGTCAAGGCCGTCGCCCTCGGCAAGGAGCTCGCGGTCGCGGCCGCGTTCGGACGCGCCGACGCGCTCGACGCATTCCTGATCGCGATCCTGCTGCCGGCGACCCTCGGAGGCGTCGCGGGAGGAGCGTTCCACCAGGCGGTCCTCCCGCTCTACGCGCGAGAGCGCGAGCGGCGGGGACTCGAAGCGGCGGACGCCTTCTTCCGTTCCTGCTTCGGCGCGGCCCTCCTCGCCACGGCGGCCGTCGCCGCGATCACGGCCCTGGCCGCGGGGCCGCTCCTGGCCGCCATGGCGGCCGGGTTCGACGCTCCGAAGCTGGCGCTCGCCCGGACGATGGCGTGGGCTCTGTGCCCCGTCGCCGTGCTCGCCGCGGCCGCCGCGATGCTCGCCGCGCCTTTCCACTCGAGAGAGCGTTATGCCGCGGTGGCCGGAGCGCCGATCGCGACCCCGCTGGCGACGCTCGCCCTGCTGGTGGCCTTCGGCGCTGGAGCGGGTTGGCCGCTGGTGGGCGGCTCGCTCATCGGCGCCACGCTCGAGGTCGCGATCCTCGCGGGGCTCGCCACGGCCTGGGGGCGATCCCTCCTCCCGACGCTACCCCGCGCCGGCGATCCGCTCTTCCGCGAGGCCGCCGCTCAGTGGTGGCCGGCGCTCGGCGCGATGTCGATTCACACCGCCACGGGGATCGTGGACCAGGTGATGGCGGGGCACCTGGCCGCGGGGAGCGTCTCCGCCCTGGGGTACGCGTACCGGCTGGTCGGCGCGCCGCTGGGCCTCGTGACGCTCGCCCTCGGGACCGCGTCGTTCGCCGTGTTCTCGCGGCTTCGCACGGAATCCGGTGACGACGTCCTGCGTCGCTCGTTGCGGAGGCTGGCCTTCCGGGTCGCGCTGGCCTCGATCGCAGCGGCCGCGGTGCTGGCGGTGACCGCGCCGTGGATCGTGCGCGCCGTCTACCAGCGCGGACGCTTCGGTGCGGACGACGCGGCGCTCGTCGCCTCCCTCGTCCGGCTGTACGCGCTCATGCTTCCGCCGTACGTGCTCGGCATCGTCGGCGTGAAGGGGCTCGCGGCGCTTGGGCGTAACCGCCGCATCGTGCCGATCGCGGCCGTCAATCTCGTCGTGAGCGTGACCTCGAACATCGTGCTGGTAAGATTCCTCGGGATCCGCGGCATCGCGCTCTCGTCCGTGGTCGTCTACACGGTGTCGTGCGCGCAGATCTGGTACGCGATGCGCGGCGACCCGCGCGGGGAGCCTTGATTGGACCAGACCCGCATCTGGGACCACTTCCAGAACGAGGGGGCCGAATCCTTCCGCGCCGCCCGGCCGCGCCTGCGGCATCTCGTCTCGCGCCTGGCGGCCGGTTCGAGCGTCCTCGACATCGGCGTCGGCGACGGGACGTTCGAGCGCCTCGCCGCCGCGAAGGGCCTCGCCGTCCACGTCCTCGACCCCGACCCGAAGGCGATCGAGCGCGTGGGACACGAGCTCCGCCTGGGCGATCGCGCGCGCGCGGGATTCGGGCAGTCGATTCCCTGGCCCGACGGCTCCTTCGACGCGGTCGTTCTCTCGGAAGTGCTCGAGCACCTGGACGACTTGACGTTCGAGGGGACGCTCGCCGAGGCGGCGCGCGTGCTGCGCCCGGCAGGTCGGCTCCTCGGGACCGTCCCCGCCGACGAGGACCTCGCGGCCCAGCAAGTCGTATGTCCCGACTGCGGCCGCCGGTTTCACCGCTGGGGGCACGCGCGCTCGTTCTCGCCGGAGTCGCTGCGCGAAGCACTCGGGCCGAGGTTCGCGTCGGTGACGGTCGATCGCCGGTGGTTTCCGGCCTGGGACCTCCTCAACTGGCGCGGCCGCGTCCAGTCCGCGGCGCGGTGGCTCCTTTCCCGCGCCGGCGTCTGGGGGGCGGGGCACAACCTGGTCTTCGAAGCGAGAGGGCCCCGCCGATGACCGTGCCGACGCGACGCTAGGGCCCCCGGGGCGGATCGGCCGGCGCCACGCTCACGAGATAGAGGTCGCTCGGCCGTCCCAGGCCGCCGGTCGGCTGCTCCGCCAGGACCTCGCAGGATTCCCGCGCGTTCGATTCGAGCCTGAGGAGCCCCGACCGATCGGTCAACACGTCCTCTCCGGGAGGCGTGCGAGACGGATCGAGCCTCGGGAGGGTCTCGCCGAACAACAGGTCCGCGTATCCGACGTAGCTCTCGTGCTCCGTCAAGAGGTAGGGGGTCCGGCCGCGAAGCCGCTCGATGACGGTCGCGCGGCGGAAGAACGGCGCGTAGCTCCGCTCGGCCCCGAGGGCGGGCGCGACGAGAAGCGAGAAGGCGATCCAGACCGTCGCGGCTTGGGCCCAGGTCCTCCGGAAGAAGCTCGCGAACCGACCGCGGAGAAACGCGCGCCCGCTGGAAATCGCGCCCGCGAGGGACAGGAACGCGAGCGACACGCTGATCGCGATCGCCTCCGTCCCGGGCCGGACGCCGAAGAATCCGCCCGAGAATCCGTAGTAGGCGACGGTGACCGCGAACCCGACGACGGTCACGACGATGCTTTGTGCCGCCATCAACGCCCGTTCCATCCGATCGGGGGCGGTCGCCCGAGGCTCCGTCAGGCGCTCGACCTCTCGAGCGATCAGCAGGGCCAACAAGGGATAGAGGGGCAGGGTGTAGATGCTGCGCTTGGGCTTGACGGCGCTCAACACCAGCATCCCCGCCCAAAAACCCGCTCCGAGGAATCGTCCTCCCCAGCTCGTCCTCGCCCTGGGCGGACGCCGGTCGGGCGGCACGCGGCGCAACGCCCGCCGCGCGGCCGCCAGGAAGGCGAGGACGAGGAGGGGGGTCCACGGCAAGAAGTTGTCGGGCGTGTCGAACAGGTAGGCGTAAACCGGGCCGGTATGCATCGTGGCCGTGTCGTGATTCGGGATCATCCCCGGGAGGCTCAGGGCGCGGCCGACGGTGTTGACGAGAAACGCTTCGCGAAAGTACGGCACCCCGCCGGCCGCCCAGAGCGCGGCCAGCCACGGCACGACGACGGCGGCGAAGACCGCCGACCCGAGAAGGTGCCCTCGGCGGCGGAAGAACTCTCGATCCCGCTCGAGCGCGGCGAACGCCACCACCCCGATGCCGATCAAGCCGGGTCCCACCGGACCCTTTTCGAGAAACGCGAGCGCCGCGGCGAGGTAGGCCAGGGGGAGCGCCCAGGGGCGCCGGTCGTCCCCGAACGCGTACGCGGCGGCCCAGAACCCGAGCGTGACGAAGAGGACCAGGCCGGAGTCCACGAGGCAGTAATGTCCGGCGTGGACGAACAGGTAAACCGTCGACAAGAGAAGGGCTCCCCAAACGGCGGACCGCCGGGAGAACAATCGCCGGCCGAGGAAGTACGTGGCGAGCAAGGTGATCAGATTCGCGACCGCCGACGGCAAGCGGGCGGCGAGCGGCGTCACGCCGATCGTCTTGAAGCACAGGGCGACGGCCGCGTAGTAGAGAGGGGGCTTCTCGAGAAACGGCTCCCCGTTCAGGCGGGGCGTGACCCAGTCCCCGGTCGCCGCCATCTCTCGACCGACTTCGGCGACGAAAGGTTCGTCGGGAAGCCAGAAGTCTCGGTTCCCGAGACCCAGGAACAGCAGGGGGGCCGTCGTCAACACCAGGATGCCCAAGTGCCGACGCACGCCCGGTGAATGCCACCGGCCGCCTTCCATGACGACTCCGTTCCCCGTGAGAAAAGCGTACGCGCATGTCCGTGAGTCCGCAACGAGCCGTCCCATCGGGCGTCGTATCCGGCGTGGGACGGAACCACCAAAACGTGGTTCACTGGCCAGGCACAGCTCCTGCGCGTGGAGGGGTCGCATGCGTCTGGGTCCTGGGATCGTTCTGCTTGCCGCCGTCACGACGCTCCAAGCGAAGCCGTCGATCGATGCCGCCTGGGATCTGGGGAAGGTGGCGATCGACGGCAACGCCGATGAATGGCAGGGCTCGATGACGTTCCTCGAGGGTCCGCAGGTGTTCGTCGGAGCCCGGAACGACGACGCCAACCTCGCCCTGTGCTTCTTCACCCGAGATCCCGAAGTGGGCCTGCGCTCGGTCGCGAGGGGGCTCGTCCTCGAGATTCGGGTCAAAGGGGAAGAGCCGCTGCGGATCCAGTTCCCGCTCGGGTTGTTCGAGGCGGGGCGCCCACCGAAAGGGGGGAGCGTCGATACGATCCTCTTCCTCGGGGCCGGAAGCGCCGACCGCCGGCGCGTCCCCGTCGAGAACGACCTGGGAGTTCGAGCTCGGGTCAACGCCGACGCCTCCTCCTTCACCTATGAAATCGAAATCCCGCTCGCGCGGAGCGGGACCCACCCGTACGCCGTGGAAGCTCGGCCGGGGGCCGAGGTCAGCGTGACCTTGGAGCCGCCGGAGCTCGACCGGGAAGCCGCGCGGCGCGAAGAGGGCGGCGCGGGCGCGCCGCGCAGCGGCGGCATGGGCGGTCAAGAGGGGGAGCGCGGCGGACCCGGCGAGCCGCAGGGCGGGGCGGGAGGGCCGGGAGCCGGCTCGCACCGAGGGATGCCCGCGGAGGACGAGCGGCCGACGCCCCTCCGGCCCGTCGAGGTCAAGCTCAAGATCCGCCTGGCGAAGCCCTAGACGGGGCCCCGGGGTTACATCCTCGTATCGCGAGCCCCCCGAACGGAAACGAGGGCGAGTCCCTGAGCGCCGGCTTCGAGGCCAGGAGCCGCCCGCCGGGCTGGCAGCCGTCTTGAACGGTTTCTCCCTCGGGGAGGACCGACATGCTCGCCTCGAACAGCTCGTTGGGCCGCGTTCTGCTCGCCGTCTCGTGTGTCGCCAGCGCCATCTCCTTGACCGTGGCCGCGGCTCCACCGCTCTTCCTCGTGGACAGCACATTCGACGACGCGGAGACTCGGGTGTTCACCGTCGATCCCGCCACCGGGGCCTTGTCGCTCTCCGCCGATCTCGGGACGGCCTTCACGCCGGTGCTCGCGATGGCGGCAGCCAACGCCCGCGTCCTCTACATGACCGGCACCGACTCCTCGACGCGAAACCTGTGCGCCGGGGAGCGGTCGTGCGTGCTCCTGAAGGTGGTTCTGGGATCCGAGCCCGACGTTCCCGCCGGCGTCACCGAGATCGGGCCGGTCACGAGCCTCGGAACGGTCGTGACCGAGCTCGTCGGGATGAGCTTCCGAAGCGACGGAAGGCTTTACGCGATGAGCCAGAAGACGGACGGGTTGTACACGATCGAACCCTCGACCGGAGCCGCGACCTTGGCAGGCGTGGTCGACGTGGCCCTCGAAGGAGGGGACCTGACCTTCGACGTCCACGACCGGCTTCTCGCCTGGGTCAACGGCGAGACGACCGGGGGACTCTACGACCTCGATCCCGATACCGCCGCCGCGACGGTCTTCGAGCTCCATCCGTCGATCGATTTCGCGGGGATGGCGGCGATCGGACACACCGACACGCTCTACGGAGCGGCGCCCGTGGACGACCACCTGTACCGCATCGATTCGAGCGCCGGATTGATGGATGGCACCGTACCGCTCACCCTCGACGGAGCACCCTTCGACCACAAACGGGGCGATCTCGACTCGCCGTTCTGCGGCGCCGACGGAGACTGCGAGGACGGCGACGCCTGCACACTGGACACCTGCCAGCCCGGGGGTTGCCGCCGCACCGACCTCCGCGCGAGCGACGCGGACCGGGACGGCGTGAACGACTGCGTCGACGCGTGCGCCGGCACGCCGGCCGCGGCGCGGGTGGACGGGCGCGGATGCTCGGTCGACCAAACCTGCCCCTGCGCGGGGCCCGGACGACCGTGGACGGGGCACGACGAGTACGTGTCCTGCGTGGCGGCCGCCGCCCGCGCGGTCGAACGGAACGGGAAGGCCGCCCACGACCCTCGGGGGAAGACGGTGCGAGGCGCGGCGCGGAGCTCCTGCGGCAAGTAACCGCACGCCGATCCGGGTCTATGATCGGGGAACGCCCCCGGACCGAATACGGCTCCCCGAGGGTGCGGAGCTCGCCATGCGCGTCGGAACCGCGATCGTGACCCTCCTCGTCGTCTCGACGGTCGCTGCCGCCGCGGTCACCGCGGTGCCCCTTCCCGGCGCCCCCGCGGATGGGGTCTCGCTCGACTATCTCGCCGTCGATCGGGCCCGGAACGCGGTCTGGGTCCCCGCGGGCGGCACGGGGAACGTGGTCGTGATCGACGGGTCGAGCCGCCGGGTCCGGAGCGTGCCGAACTTCCCCACCACCGAAGTCGAGCGGCGGGGGACCAAGAGGCGGGTCGGCCCGAGCTCCGCGACCGTCGGCGACGGGGTCGTCTACGTGGGGAGCCGCGCGGACTCGAGCGTCTGCGCGATCGATGCGGTGACGCTGGAGCGCGCCGGCTGCGTGACCCTCCCGTCGTCCCCCGACGGGGTCGCCTTCGTCAAACGGGCCAAGGAGGTCTGGGTGACGACTCCGCGGGACCAGTCGATCGTGATCCTGGACGTCAAGTCGCCGAAGTCGCCGAAGATTGCCGGGAGCATCAAGCTGGAAGGCGATCCCGAGGGATATGCCGTGGACGAGGCGCACGGGGTCTTCTTCACGAACCTCGAGGACAAGGACCGCACGCTTCGAATCGACGTGGCGAAGCGCAACGTGACGGCGACGTGGAATCCCGCGTGCGGCGAGGACGGTCCGCGGGGGCTCGCCCTCGATCCCGGCGGCACCTGGCTACTGTTGGCCTGCCCCGATCATGTCGAGGTGTTGGCGGCCGCGGGCGACGGGCACGTCGTGTCGAAGCTTCCGACCGGATCGGGAGTGGACAACCTTGACTACCTGCCCGCGCGACGCGCGGTCTACGCGGCGGCGGCGGGCGCGGCGACGCTGACGGTCGCGCACCTCGACGAGAACGGCAACCTCACGACGATCGGCACCTCGCCGACCGCCAAGGGGGCGAGAAACGCCGTCGTCACCGAGGACGGCACCGCCTTCGTCGCCGACGGACCCGAAGGGAAGATCCTCGTCGTATCCGCGCCCTAGAGATCCCGACCGGACCGGTCTCCTGCACGCTTCGCCGCGGCGCTACCTTGCTTCCCAAGGCTCGATCACTCCTCGACCCGGATCGGGAAGCAAGGAGGCAACGCCATGAATCGCATCCTCGGCATCGGGATCTCCCTGGCCGGACTGCTGATAGCGACGTCCGCATGGGCGCAGGAGGCGCCTGGCCGCTCTCCGGATTACGACCTTCGCCACGAGGTGCTCCTGCACGGGACCGCCGCCGACGTCAAGGTCATCCCCGACTGGATGGGACGCGAGGGCGTCAACGTCATGCTGAAAACGCAAGATCCGGACCTCGTCCACGTGGACCTGGCGCCCGCCGCGTTCCTGAAGGTGGTCGACTTCTCGATCGTTCCGGGAGACCTTCTCGAGCTCACCGGCGCCTGGGCGACCGTCGGCGGCAAGCCGGTTTTTCTCGCTCATAGCGTGAAGAAGCAGAGGGTGACGATCTCCGTGCGCGGTCCCGACGGCCTTCCGATGTGGTGAGCGTGCGCCTTAGGGCGCGGCGCGATGCCCCCTGGTAGACTCGCTCGACGGGTCAAGAAAAACGGAGGGCCGGGACCGTGCTGCGTGGCAGCCGGATCGTTGCTGGTATTTTCGGGGTCACGGCTTTCGCCTGGAGTCCGGTAGCGAACGCGCAGACCTGCCCGAACAACGTCCCTCACGTCACGGGGACGTGGGTCACCCTCCCGTATCAGATGCCGGTCAGCCCGGTCTCGACGACGCTCCTGCATGACGGGCGGATCCTCATCATCTCGGGGTCGGAGAACGACGCGAGCAACAACTCCCCCGGCGCCGAGAGCTACCGGGCAGCGATCTGGGATCCCAACGGCCTCGATCAGAACAGCGTCGCCGTACAGAACCTCCAATACGACGTCTTTTGCAGCGGCACGGCGGTGCTCCCGCACGGACGTCCGCTCATCGTCGGCGGCACCGGCGACTACTCGTTCAAGGGGGACAACCGGGCGTCGTTCTTCGACCCCGCCACCCAGGCGTTCAACCAGTCCCAGAACATGGCCGACGGACGCTGGTACGCAACCGCCACCGCGCTCGGCGACGGTCGCGTCATGACCATCGGCGGCCTCGGCGGAAACGGCGGCACGAACACCAAGGTCGAGATCTTCGATCCCGCGAGCCCCGGCGCCGGGTGGGGGACGCCGACCACCGAGCCGTTCAGCCCGCCCGTCTTCCCGCGCGAGTTCCTGCTTCCGAACGGTAAGGTCTTCTTCACCGGACAAGGCTCGGACGTGCCGACCGCCAAGTCCTGGATCTTCGACCCGGTCGCCAAGACCTGGACGGCCTCCGACAACACGAACCTCGACCGGCAATCGGGCGCCGCCATTCTCCTTCCGCTGCTGCCGCCGACCTACGTCCCGAGGGTCATGAACCTCGGCGGAGGGGCGCTTGCGACCCCGTCGACGGAGATCATCGACCTCTCCGCGGCCAATCCGCGCTGGACGCCAGGACCGGACATGTCCACCGGCCGGATCCACATGAACGCCGTGATCCTGCCGAACGGGAAGGTCCTCGCCGAGGGGGGCTCCGCATCGAACGAAATTCCCGACACGCCGGGCCGGCAGGCCGAGCTCCTGGATTCGACCGCCGGCGCCTTCGCAGGGGCGGGCACGGCTGCGTATTCGCGCCTGTATCACTCGACCGCGCTCCTCCTTCCGGATGCGACCGTGGTCAGCCTCGGCAGCAACCCCGGAGACCGCGGGAGCTACCTGCCCACCGTCGAGGTCTACACGCCGCCGTATCTTTTCGACGCAAACGACCGCCCGATCACGAACCGGCCGGTGATCACGGGGGCCACGCCGGCGAAGGTCGCCTACGGGGCGACGCTGTCGGTCACGTACACCAGCGCGTCGCCGATCAGCTCCGCCGTGCTGATGCGGCCCGGATCCTCGACCCACGCCTTCGACATGGACCAGCGGATGATCGGCCTCTGCGGGCCCTCGCCGCAGCCCGCGTGCGCCGGCGCCGGAACGCTCACGCTGACGACTCCGCCGAACGGCAACCTCGCGCCGCCCGGTTTCTACCTGCTGTTCCTGCTCGACGCCGCGGGCGTTCCCTCGAAGGCGCAATGGGTCGAGCTGACGACGCACACCGGCGCCCCGCCGTCCGGCGCGATCGCGATCCCCGCGTCCGACGTGACGATTACCGCGGGCGGGTCCGTTCTCTTCAGTACCGCAACCACGGCCGCCAAGTACGGCTGGATCTTTCCCGGCGGAACGCCGGCCTCCTCGACCCTTCAGAACCCCGGCAGCGTCACCTACGCGACCGCGGGTCGGTACGTGGCATCCCTCAACGTGGTGGACGCGTCGGGTGATTCCGACCCGTCCCCGCCCACCCGGCAGATCACGGTGCGCCCCGCCACCGCGGACTTCGACATCGAGGTGAGCCCCCCGTCACTGTCGGTCGTGCCGGGCGGCTCGGCGACCTTCACGGTGACGGTCACGCCGCTCAGCGGGTTCACCGGCACGGTCTCCCTGTCGGTCGGCAGCGAGTCCGGGTTCCCGGCCGGCATCACGAGCGGAGGATTCGCTCCGCCGAGCGTCCCCGGCTCGGGGACGTCCACGCTGACGATGAACACCACCACGAGCGCGACGCCGTACGCGCTCTCGTTGACGATCACCGGGACGTCGGGGACGCGCAGCCATACGGCCTCGACGTCGCTCCTCGTCAACGTCGCTGTCCCGAGCGGGCTGACCGCCGCGCCTTCGAACGGGCAGGTCGCCCTCTCGTGGCAGCCGTCGGCCGGCGCCTCCGGGTACCAGGTGCAGCGCTCGCGGGTCAGTGGCGGGCCGTACCAGACGATCGGTTGTCCGACCCCCCCCGCCTTCACCGATTCCGGGCTCACCAACGGAACGACTTACTACTACGTCGTCTCGGCGTCGTTCACGGGAGGACCGAACTCGGGAGGGGAGAGCGCGGCCTCCTCCGAGCTCGCGGTGTCGCCCCCCTGTCCGGTGCCGGGGTATTCGGGATCGCTCGGCGCCTCACGATCGGCCGGCTCCACCACTTGGGTGTGGACCTCCGGTGGGGCCGTGAGGTTCGACCTCGTGCGGGGGGATCTCGCGACGCTTCGCGCGAGCGGCGGCGATTTCAACGCCGCACTCGCGGCGGTCCCGGCCGGGGAGGCGGCCTGCCTCGCCAACGACACCCCCGCGCTCTCGGTGATCGACCCCTACCCCGATCCTTCCCCCGGCGGCGGGACGTTCGCGGTCCTTCGCGCCGTGACGACCGCCTGTCCCGCTCAAGGGTCGTACGACGATGGGTCGCCGACCCTCGCCAGGAGCCGCAACCCCGGAATCGTCGCGTCGTCCCGGGCGTGTCCGTAGCTTCGGTTTGACGGGTCTGTCGGGGTTGGCGTCCGGCTCCGTGTCGCCACCTTCCCATCCGGCCGAAGTTTTGTGGACGCGCCGGGGGACCCACCGTACTGTCCTCGCGGGGGAAACACCGCGGCGCGGCACCCGCGCCAGGCGGAGGACAGCGTGCTTCGACGCCAGGCGATCGTTGCGTTCGTGGCCACCGGAATCATGCTCGGCGCGATGCGCGCGGCCGTGGCGCAGTCGTGCCCGAACAACGTGCCGCATCTGACGGGCACCTGGACGACGCTGCCGTACCAGATGCCGCTGAACCCGATCTCGGCGACGCTCCTTCACACCGGGCGAGTCCTCATCATCGCGGGGTCGGAGAACGACGCGAACAACAACGCCGCCGGGGCGGAGAGCTACCGAGCGGCGCTCTGGGATCCGACGGGCACCGGCCCGAGCAGCATCTCGGTGATGAATCTCGAGTACGACGTCTTCTGCAGCGGAACCGCGGTGCTTCCTCACGGACGACCGCTGATCATCGGCGGAAGCGCCGACTACTCGTTCAAGGGAGAGAACCGCGCGTCCTTCTTCGACCCCGCGACCGGCGAGATGAGCCAGTCCCAGAACATGGCGGACGGACGCTGGTACGCCACGGCGACGGTCCTGGGGGACGGGCGGATCATGGCGCACTCGGGTCTCGGATCGAGCGGCGCCACCAACACCAAGGTGGAGATCTACGACCTGGCCAACGCGGGAGCCGGGTGGGGCACAGCGATCACGCAGGCGCTGTTCACGCCCCCCCTCTTCCCCCGGGAGTTCCTGCTGCCGAACGGAAAGGTGTTCTTCACGGGTCAAGGCTCCGGAGGAGCCACCTCGAAGGCGTACATCTTCGACCCGGTGGCGAAGACGTGGACCGCTTCGGTCAACACCACCTCGAGCCGCGACTACGGCTCGGCCGTGATCCTGCCGCTGCTTCCCCCGAGCTACACGCCGAAGGTCATGAACTTCGGCGGTGGCTCGCTGGCGACCCGGACGACCGAGACCATCGATCTTTCCGCCCCATCGCCACACTGGACGCCGGGGCCGGACATGTCGGCGACCCGCATCCAGATGAACGCGACCCTCCTTCCCGACGGGAGGGTGCTGGCGGAAGGAGGCTCGTCCGCCAACGAGACCCCGGACGCCCAGGGCAAGATCGCCGACCTGTACGATTCGAATAGCGGGCTCATGGGCCCGGCGGGAACGGAGGCGTACTCCCGCCTGTACCATTCCACCGCCGTGCTCCTCCCGGACGCGACGGTCGCGAGCATGGGCAGCAACCCCGGGGACCGCGGGAGCTATCAGCCGACGATCGAAATCTACACCCCTCCGTACCTCTACGACGCAAACGATCGCGCGGTCACGAACCGCCCGGTCATCACGGGGGTCCCGTCGGGACCGATCGGCTACGGCGCGCCGATGACGGTCACGTACACGAGCGCGTCGCCGATCAGCTCCGCCGTCCTCGTGCGCCCGGGCTCGGCCACGCACGCCAACGACATGGAGCAGCGGATGATCGGCCTGTGCGGGCCGTCGCCGCAGCCGGCGTGCGGAGGGTCGGGTACGCTCACGCTGACGAGCCCGTCGAGCGGAAACGTCGCACCCCCCGGGTACTACATGCTGTTCTTGCTCGACAGCTCGGGCGTCCCGTCCAAGGCCCAGTTCGTCGAGCTGAACTCGCACACTTCGGCTCCGCCGACAGGAACGATCGCGACACCGGCCTCCGACGCGACCATCAACGTCGGGGGCACCGAGAGCTTCACCACGACCACAACGGCGTCCAAGTATTCTTGGGTTTTCCCCGGGGGAACGCCCGCGACGTCGACCCTCAAGAACCCGGGAAACGTCACGTTCAGCACCGCCGGATATTACGAGGCCTCGTTGACCGTGATCGACGCCGCGGGCGACTCCGATCCGAGCCCTCCGACGCGGGGGATCATCGTGCTTCCCTCGTCGGCGGATTTCGAAATCGACGTCACGCCGTCCTCACGGTCGGTCTTTCCCGGAGGGTCCGCGACGTTCACGGTGACCGTCACGCCCCTCAGCGGGTTCACCAGCTCGGTGAGCCTCGCCGTCAGCAGCGAGGGGGGCTTCCCGACCGGGGTGACCAGCGGCGGGTTCAGTCCGGCGACGATCGTGGGCTCGGGATCGTCGACCCTGACCATGAACACGACGTCCAGCACGATCCCGTATGCGCTTTCGCTGACGATCACGGGGACCTCGGGGACCAAGAATCACAGGGCCTCGACCACGCTCCTGATCAACCTCGCTCCGCCGGCCGGTCTCGCAGCGACCGCTTCGAACTCGCAGGTCGCCCTCTCGTGGTTGCCGTCCGTCGGTGCCTCCGGCTACCAGGTGCAGCGCTCGCTCGCGAGCGGCGGCGGCTACCAGGCGATCGCGTGTCCGGGCGCGACCGCCTACACCGATGCGGGGCTGACGAACGGAACGACGTACTACTACGTCGTGGCGGCGTCGTTCGCCGGCGGCCCGAATTCGGGAGGGCAAAGCGCGAGTTCCGCGGAGGTCGCGGCAACACCCCCCTGTCCGGTGCCGGCGTATTCCGGCTCGCTCGCCGCGTCGAGGTCGGGCGGCAGCGTGACCTGGTCGTGGACGGCCGGCGGGGCCGCGACGTATGACGTCGTGCGGGGCGACCTCACGACGCTTCGCAGCAGCGGGGGCGACTTCGCCGCCGCGATCGCCGCCATTCCTGCCGCCGAGCCGGCTTGCCTCGCGAACGACACGGCGTCGCTCTCCCTCGTCGATTCCAATCCCGACCCGCCGCCGGGGGGCGGGAGGTTCGCGCTCATCCGGGCCGTCGCGACCGCGTGTCCCGCCCACGGAACCTATGACGACGGATCGGCGACGCTCGTCCAGAGCCGCGATCCGGGAATCGCGGCATCGCCCCGGAGCTGCCCCTAGGTCGCAAGCCCGGGTAAGATCGGCCACGATGCGGCGCCCATGACCGACGACGCGCGATCGATCCGGAACGTCTCCGACACGGCGCTCTGGGTCGCGATCTATCGCGCGATGGAATCGGAGCGCCCGGACGCGCTCTTCAACGACCCGTACGCGAGGCGCCTCGGCGGCGAGCGCGGCGAGACGATCGTGCGGACGCTTCCCAAGGGGAGTGCGACCGCGTGGCCGATGATCGTGCGTACCGCCGTGATGGACGAGATCGTCTTGCGCTGCGTCCGGGATCACGGAGCCCGGGGCGTTCTCAATCTTGCCGCGGGATTGGACACGCGCCCGTACCGTCTCGCGCTCCCGCCGGCAACGCGCTGGATCCACGTCGATCTGCCCGACATGATCGCCTACGTGGAGAGCCGTCTGGTCGGCGAGCGGCCGGTGTGCGCCCTCGAGTACGTCGCCGCGGATTTGATCGACGCCGCCGCGCGCCGCGGCGCGATCGGGAAGGCCGCGACGGCCGGGGGGCCGGTGCTCGCGATTTCGGAGGGGCTGCTGATCTACCTCCAACCGGAGCAGGTGGGCGCCCTCGCCCGGGATCTCGCCGCCGAGCCCTCGGTGCGGTGGTGGCTGATCGACCTCGCCTCGCCCCGGATGCTCGAGATGCTCAAGAAGAACTGGCAGCCGCACCTGACCGCGGCGGGCGCGCCTTTCGTGTTCGCTCCTCCCGAGGGGACGGGGTTCTTCGAGCGCTTCGGCTGGCGCGAGGCGGAGTTCCGATCGACCTGGGGCGAGGCCAACCGGCTCAAGAGGACCATGCGCGGCGCCTGGCTGTGGAACCTGATCGGCCGGCTGATGCCGCGGGCGCGTCAGGAAGAGATGCGACGGATGTCGGGAATCGTGCTCCTCCAGCGCGCGCCGTCGTCAAGGGACGGGCGTACTCCCGAAAGGCCGGAGGCCGGCCTTGCGGAGGCGCCGGGCGCGGCCTAGCGTGATGACCGGAAAAGGAGACTTCTCCATGACACCCACCGTGACCGATCGGCCGCACGACGCTCGCCGGCGCTCCGTCTACGACGACGTGCGCCGCCAGTTCGACAAGGCGGCGGACCTGATCCGGCTCGATCCGGACGTGCGCCGGATCCTGGCGACGACCGTCAACGAGATCGTCGTCCATTTTCCCGTCAAGATGGACGACGGCCGCGTCGAGATGTTCACCGGCTACCGCGTGCAGCACAACAACACGCTGGGGCCGTTCAAGGGCGGACTCCGCTTCCACCCGATGGTGGAGATCGACGAGGTCCGCGCGCTCGCCTCGTGGATGACGTGGAAGACGGCGCTCGCCGGCATCCCGTTCGGCGGCGGCAAGGGCGGCATCCAGATCGATCCAGCGAAGTATTCGAAGAACGAGCTCGAGCACATCACCCGCCGCTTCACCTTCGCCCTCGGCAGCAACATCGGCCCCGAATACGACATCCCCGCACCCGACGTGAATACGAACGCCCAGATCATGGCCTGGATGGTGGACACGTACCTCCAGATGATGCCGGCGCAGGATCGGCAGCGCTGCACGCACGTCGTGACCGGCAAGCCGATCGAGGCGGGGGGGAGCGTCGGCCGGGAGAAGGCGACCGGCCAGGGGGTCGTGTACTGCATCGAGGCCTGGGCGAAGGATCACGGGATGAACCTCGCCAAGGTCACCTACGCCGTCCAGGGATTCGGGAACGTCGGATCGTGGGCCGCGCGACTCTTGAAGCCCCTCGGCGCGACGCTCGTCGCCGCCCAAGACGCGACCGGTTCGGTCGCGAATCCCCGAGGGATCGACCCGGAGGCGCTGGCCGCGTGGGTCAAAACCTCCGGTGGCGTCCTCGGCTATCCCGGGGCGGCGCCTGCGAACGGCGACGATTTCCTGGCGACCCCGTGCGACATCCTCATCCCCGCGGCGCTCGAAGGGCAGATCACCGGGGAGACCGCCAAGCGCCTGAAGTGCCGCCTCGTCGCGGAAGGGGCCAACGGCCCGACCGATCCCGACGGCGACGCCGTTCTCGAGGAGCGCGGCATCGCCCTGCTCCCCGACATCCTCTGCAACGCCGGCGGCGTGATCGTCAGCTACTTCGAGTGGCTCCAGAACAAGCGAAGCGAGTTCTGGGATCTCGAAGAGGTCGACGCGAAGCTCCTGAAGCGGATCCTCGCCGCGTACGAGAAGGTGCGCGACACGGCTCGCGACAAGGGGACGGACTGGCGGACCGCCGCGTACATCGTGGCGTTGGCCCGGCTGGAAACGGTCTACAAGGAGCGCGGCATCTTCCCGTAGTCGGGGCGCCGACTCGAGACGGCCCTAGGCGACCGATCCGGTCCCGAGGCCACCATGAAACGGTCTTAAACAATATCCGGGGCGGCGCGTGGTGAGACCTTGAACCGCGCCGCGGCGGAGGTCATATGCCCATGGACGTGCTCACGCGCGACGAGGTCATGCGATTGATCGCGCGCCACGATCGCTACTGCGTGTCGCTCTACATGCCGACGCCGCGCAGCGGTTCCGAGACGCTCGAAGGGCCGATCGGCCTGAAGAACCTCTTGCGAGAGGCGGAGGATCGCCTGGTCGCTCTGGGCGTGTCGGGGCACGACACGATGGAGCTCTTGGCACCGGCGCGCGCGCTCCTTCACGACCGGATCTTCTGGCAGCGGGCCGGGGAGGGCCTCGCGATCTTCCTGGCGCCGGGCACCTCGAGGATTCTCAAGCTTCCGTGGGCCTTCCAGCCGCAGCTCGCCGTCGGCGAGCGGCACCACGTCGTCCCGCTACTCCATCTCGAAGCGGGCGAGGACCGATTCTACATTCTCGCTCTGAGCGAGAACGACGTGCGGCTCCTCGAGGCGACGCGGGACCACGTCCGCTCGGTCGACACGGGAGACGCCCCCACGAGCCTCGAGGAGGCCCTGGCGAACGACGATCCCGACCCTCAGTTCCAGTACCACACGGCGGCTCCCCCTCCCGGCCACGGAGGCGGGCTGGCCGGCGGCGTGCACGGGTACGGAGTCGGCGTGAACGAGCCGAAGACGGACCTGGCGCGCTACTGCCGGCGGGTGGATGCGGCGTTGGGGCCCTGGATTCACACGGGGCACGAGCCGCTGGTCCTCGCCGGCGTCGAGTCGCTCACCACGATCTTCGCCGCGATCACGCGGGCGAAGCACCTCGTCGCGGCGCGCATCTCGGGAAACCCCGACGCGTTGCTCAAGGACGAGCTGCGGCGGCGCGCGTGGCGGATCGTCAGGCCGCTCTTCGCCGTGGGACGGGACGAGGCGGTGACGCGATGCGCGGAGCATCTGGCGAAGGCGGACGGGCTCGCCGCGGGGTCGCCGGAATCGATCGTCGCCGCGGCGCACGCCGGGCGGATCGCGACCCTTTTCCTCGCGGACGGCGCTCACGTCTGGGGGACGTACGACCCGGCCACGGCCGCGATCCACACCCACGTCCGGGAGCAGCGCGGCGACGACGACCTCCTCGATCTCGCCGCGGTGAGAGTTCTCGAGCACCGCGGCGACGTGCAGATCCTGGAGCCACGGTCGGTCCCGGGAGGCGGCCCCGGCGCGGCGCTGCTGCATCCCGCGCGAGCGGCGAGGCCATGACGCCGAAGAAGCGGTTGTTCAACGCGGACGAGGCGTGCCGGCTCGGCGACCGGATCGGGGTCGATTGGTCCCGGGTCGAGCTGAACGAATTCCGGCGGGGCCTCGTCGTCGAACGCGCACACGTCGCGCGATTCCGGATCGCGGGGAGAACAATCGATCCGCTCACCACCACGGCGAAGATCGCCTGGGCGCGCCTCAGGAAGGATCCCGACTACTACACGCGCTCGGCCCGCGGCGTCCGCTGACGGCCCGCTCGCTCGGTCCGGACCCGCTTCGCTTAAGATGCGCGGGTCGTCCCGAATCCCGCGAGGAGGCGCCGCCGTGCCGAAGGACATCTACGAGGTCAAGCCGCACATCGCCGAGCGCGCGCACATCGCCTCCATGGCCGAGTACCAGCGGTTGTACCGGCTCTCGCTCGACAACCCGCAATGGTTCTGGGCGGAGCAGGCCAAGGCGCTCACCTGGTACCACCCGTGGCACTCCGTCTTCGATGCCGACTACGACGAGGTGGATTTCGCCTGGTTCTCCGGCGGCCGCCTGAACGCCTGCTTCAATTGCGTCGACCGTCACCTGGAGGACAAGGGGGACCGGACGGCGATCATCTGGGCGGGGGACGAGCCGGGGACCTACCGGCACATCTCGTACCGTGAGCTCAAGCACAACGTCTGCCGCCTGGCCAACGTTCTCCTGAGCCACGGCGTTCGAAAGGGCGACCGCGTCTGCCTCTACATGCCGATGATTCCCGAGACCGCCTACGCCATGCTCGCCTGCGCGCGGATCGGGGCCGTTCACTCCGTGGTCTTCGGCGGATTCAGCGCGGATTCGCTTCGCGATCGCATCATCGACGCCCGCTGCAAGGTCGTCATCACCGCCAACGAGGGGCTGCGAGGAGGACGTCGCATCCCGTTGAAGGCGATCACCGACCGGGCCGTGGAGGGGATGTCCTGGGTCGAGACGGTTCTCGTGGCGCGTCGAACGGACGCCGACGTTCCGATGACGGTGGGCCGCGACCTCTGGCTCGACGAGGAGTGCCGGAAACAGCGCTCGACCTCCACGGTGGAATGGATGGGAGCCGAGGACCCGCTGTTCATCCTCTACACCTCGGGAAGCACCGGCAAGCCCAAGGGAGTGCTCCACACCACCGGCGGCTACATGGTGTACGCCGCGATGACCCACAAGCTCGTCTTCGATTACCATCCGGGGGACATCTACTGCTGCGCCGCCGACGTCGGATGGATCACCGGTCACAGCTACATCGTCTACGGCCCGCTCGCCAACGGGGCGACGACCGTGATGTTCGAGTCGGTGCCCACCTACCCGGATGCCGGGCGCTACTGGCGGATGGTGGACGACCTCGGCATCAACATCTTCTACACGGCGCCCACGGCTCTTCGCGCGATCGCGCAGATGGGAGACGAGTTCGTCCGGCGCCACAGGAGGACGAGCCTGAGGATCCTCGGCACCGTCGGCGAGCCGATCAATCCGGAGATCTGGCGCTGGTATCACGACGTGGTGGGCGACGGCCGGTGCGCGGTGGTCGACACGTGGTGGCAGACCGAGACGGGAGGGATCCTGATCACGCCTCTTCCGGGGGTCACACCGACCAAGCCCGGCTCCGCCACGCTGCCGTTCTTCGGGGTGAAGCCCGTGATCATGGGGGAAGGGGGACACGTTCTCGAGGGGAACGGTGTGTCCGGGCCGCTCTGCCTCGCCACGCCGTGGCCGGGGCAGGCGCGCACGGTCTGGGGCGACCACCACCGGTTCAAGGAGACGTACTTCTCCAACTACCCCGGGTACTACTTCACCGGTGACGGCTGCCGGCGCGACGAGGACGGCTACTACTGGATCACCGGCCGGATCGACGACGTCCTGAACGTGTCCGGCCACAGGCTCGGCACCGCCGAAGTCGAAAGCGCGCTCGTCGCCCACGACGCGGTCGCCGAGGCGGCGGTCGTCGGGTGCCCCCACCCCATCAAGGGAACGGGGATCTACGCCTACGTCGTCCTCACGGCGGAGTACCGGGGGCAGAACCCCGACTCGATCGCCGGCACGCTGAAGGAGCAGGTTCGGCACGCGATCGGGGCGTTCGCCGCCCCCGACGTGATTCACGTCGCGACGGGGCTGCCGAAGACGCGGAGCGGGAAGATCATGCGCCGCATCCTCCGGAAGATCGCCGCGTCGGAATACGACGGCCTCGGGGACACGACGACCCTCGCCGAGCCCGAGGTGGTCGATCGGCTGGTCGCCGAGCACAAAAGCCGGGTCCCCTAGGCCGAATCCTCCCGGGAAGCCTTGTGCGCGGCGCCCCATCGGCGTACAAGAACGGGCGACTGCGGGGGGACGCCGGGCGGGGGAAGGTTGGACGCCGTCGCGGTTCGCCCGCTCGAGGTGCTCCTGATGGCACGCCAGCGGTCCCCGCTCCCCCCGGCCGCCCTCGTCCTCGCCGCGCTCGTCCTCGCGGCGTCGGGCTGCGCCGGCGTCATGAAGCCGCAGCCTCCCGCGGTCGCCGACCTGGACGACCCGCCCGAGCCCCGGAAGGAAGGCTTCGTGGGAGGTCCTCCGGAGAAGAGCCCCCTGAAAGGGGCGTTGCCGGGAACCGACAAGCGGGTCAACCAGGACACCTCGACCCAGAACCAGAACGAAACTTCGATCGTGGTCAACCCGTCCGACCCGTTGAACGCGGTCGGGGCCTGGAACGACTACTTCATCATCAACGCGGGCCAGAACACCGTGATCGGCTACGGCTGGACGCGCGACGGCGGGCAAACGTGGCAGAGCAGCCGCGTCAACTTCTCGACCCTCCCCGCGACCCAGTCGACCGGCGACCCCGCGGTCACCGCCGATTCGCAGGGCAACGTCTACCTGGCGATTCTCGCCTACAACGGGACCGCGCCCGGCATCTTGATGTCGAAGTCCACGGACGGCGGGGCGACCTTCGCGGAGCCGGTGCGGCTCGACAACGGGGGTGACAAGGAATACCCGACGACCGACCTGCGCAACGATACCGTCTATCTCGTCTGGGAGAACACGGGCGCGCAGTTCAACCAGGGAATCTTCTTCTCCAAGAGCGTCGATCACGGCGCCACGTACTCCGCGCGCAGACAGATTTCCACCAACGGCGGAGGCACCAACAACGGAGCCACCCCCTCCGTCGGACCGAACGGAGAGGTCTACGTCGTTTGGGGCAACTTCGGGAACACGATCTGGTTCCAGAGGTCGGTGGACGGCGGCGCGACTTGGCTGCCTTCGGACAAGGCGGTCCGAACCGACGTCGTCATCCCCCCGTCGCCGCTCAACGGCGGATTCCGGAATCCGCCGATCCACTCCAGCGCCTGCGACACCTCGAACGGTCCCCACCGCGGACGGATCTACATCGCGTTCGCCGACCAACGCTTCGGCGACCCCGACATCCTGCTCACGTGGTCGGACGACCGCGGCGACACCTGGAGCGCGCCGACCCGCGTCAACGACGACGTGATCGGGAACCACGCGGACCAGTTCTTTCCCTGGGTCCACGTCGACGCGAACGGCCACGTGCACGTGACGTTCCTCGACCGGCGCAACGACCCGAACAACTTCCTGTTCGGAGCTTACCTCGCGACCTCGACCGACGGCGGCGTCAGCTTCGGCCCCAACATCCGGGTCTCGGACGGCATCTACGGGCCGACCAACTTCGGCTTCCTCGGCGACTACACGGGCGCGTCGTCCGGCGGCGGAAAGCTCCACCCGATGTGGCCCGACGGCCGGAACGGGAACCCGGACGTCTTTTCGACCGCGGTCGATACGGCCGATTACGACCGGGACGGCGTCTTGAACGACGGCGACGGCGACGGCCAGTACGCCGACCACCGCTGCACGGGCGGGCAGACCGCGAACTGCGACGACAACTGCCCGGGCACGCCGAACCCCAACCAGGCCGATGCCGACGGGGACCAGGTCGGAGACGCCTGCGACAACTGTCCCACCGTGCCGAACACGAATCAGTTCGACGTCGACAAGGACGGGTTCGGCGACCTCTGCGACGCTTGCCCCGGTGTCGTCGGCGGCGACGGCAGCGACCCGGACGGCGACGGCAGGGCCACCTGCATCGACAACTGTCCTACGGTGGCGAACCCAGGGCAGGAAGACGCCGACGGGGATGGGGTCGGCGACGCCTGCGACCCGTGCCCGCTGAGCGCCTCGAACGACGCCGATCTCGATGGCGTCTGCGGCAACGTCGACAATTGCCCCGCCGTGTTCAATCCCGCGCAGAAGGACAGCGACGGCGACGGCCACGGCGATCTCTGCGATGTCTGCCCGTCCACGCCGGATCCGTCGCAGACCGACTCGGACGGAGACGGCGCCGGGGACGCGTGCGACTGCCAGCCCTCGGACGCCGGCGACCGGCGGCCCGCCGAGGTGCCGGCCCTGTCCGCGAACCGGGACGGCTCGAACGGGACCACGCTGTCCTGGATCGCCTCGTCGGGGGCGGATGCGTACCAGATCACCCGCGGGGCGCTCGGCTCGTTCGCGGGGGGGAACTACGGAGCCTGCCTCGTTCAGGGGCTCTTCCAGACCAGCACTACGGATCCCTCGGTGCCTGCCCCCGGGCAGGGGTACTTCTACCTCGTCGCGGCGCAGAACCTGGACTGCGGCCTCGGGTCGTACGGAACCACCTCCTCGGAGACCGAGCGCGTCAACACCAATCCGGCGGCGTGCGGCGGCGTCTCCCACTCGGACACGCACGCGAGCGCCGAGAGCAACGTCAGCGGGACGGTCACGGGAAGCGTGGCCGATACGGCAAGCTCGAACAACGTCAGGGAGTCGATCCAGGAGATCCTCTCCTCGGGTGGGAAGCCGGCGTCCCGCTTCTCGTTCCTCGAGCACCGCTGGACGGTGAGCGCGACCCCCGGCTCCAGGATCGAGCTCCACGTCGAGGGATCGCGCACCTCGAGCTCCGACGGCGACAACTTCCGGTTCGAGTGGTCGAGCGACGGCGCGACGTTCACCGCGGTGACGATGCCGGACCTGCCGTTTTCGGACAACAATTCCGACGTTTCCGGAGTCCTTCCCTCGACGCTTTCCGGTCCGATCACCATCCGGGTCGTGGACACCAATCACGCTGCCGGAGGGCAGTTCCTCGACACCGTCTCGATCGACGAGATGTGGCTCCGGACGGTGCCGTGATCCTCCCACACCGGGCACGGAAGACGTTGGCTTCGCAAGAATCGATGGACTGATCGACAAAACTCCCTTACATAGAACGGTCCGAATTCCAGACGGCCGCGCTTCGCGGCCGCGCCCGCAGGAGGGTTTCCGATGATTCGTCCGATCCGAGCTCTCGCCTGTGCCGTCATGATCACCGCACCCGCTGTCGCGTCCGCGGCGGTCGTCTCCCCGGAGTTCGGCCGCTTCGACGCTCTCGTCATCCAAGACCCGAGCAGCCGCCTCGGCATCGTCGCCGAGACCCCGGAACGCCTCCAGGGCGCCGCCGGCCTCGAGGGGTGGACGAGCTTCCGCGCGTCGATGGGCGGGACTTGGAACGTCTGGCTGGACCGGCGGTCGGGATCGCCTCTGCTCGCGCGGGGCTCGGGACTCCGCTGGATCGGCCCGGACCAGGAGGCATCCGCGCAGCTCCTGGAGACGCGGGCACGCGAGTTCGTCGGCGCTCACGCCTCGCTGTTCGGCATCCGCGCCGGGGAGCTGGTGCTGAGCGCCGAAGGGACCGGCTCCACCGATCGCGATCACTGGGTCGTCGTCTTCGACCGCTCGGTCGGGGGAGTTCCGGTCGAGGACGAACGCTTCGTCCTGTACGTGACGGGCGGGAACCTCGTCGCGTTCGGTGCGAATCGGTGGGGCGCGATCGCGTCGGTGCCCGCCGCGCGCATCGACGCGCAGGCGGCCTTCACGGCGCTCACGGCGTACATGGGGGTGACCGGAACGGACGTCTACGAGACCGTCGAGCGCCCGCACCTCACGTTCGTGGCCGCGCCCCCCGCGCAGGGCGACGGGTCCGTGTACACCGGGCCGGCGGGCTCGGGTGTGGCGCACAACCTGGTCTGGCGCGCCGCGATCCGGGTCGACGGGGAGCCGGGAACGTGGGTCGGCAAGATCGACGCGCTGACCGGCCGCCTGGTGGCGTTCTTCGACGACGACCGGTACGGCCAGGTGACCGGCGGCATCTTCCCGAGCTCGAACGACCAGAATTGCGCCGACCTCGGCTGCGAGCTTCCGGGCTTCCCGTTCCCCTACACCAACGTCACCGTCCAGAAGAGCTCCACGCCGACCGACGACATGGGCTTCTTCGCGTGCAGCGGACACGGGTCCAAGACGAGCACCGCAACGATGTCGGGGACCTACGTCAAGGTCTCCGATACCTGCGGGCTCGGCTCCGATTCGGGCAATTGCAACGGGCCGCTCGACTTCGGCACGAGCACAGGGACCGACTGCACCGCGCCCTCGGGGATGTCGGGGGATACCCACGCCGCCAGGTCGAGCTATTACCACTTGAACCGCGCGAAGGAGAAGGCGCGGTACTGGCTCCCGTCGAACTCCTGGGTGAACCAGCAGCTCGCGGACAAGGTCAACACGGTCGCCACGTGCAACGCGTTCTACAACGGCAGCGTGAACTTCTACAAGTCGGGGGGCGGATGCCGCAACACCGGTGAGATCGCCGGCGTCGTCACCCACGAGTACGGTCACGGCCTCGACCAGAACGACGGCGGCGGGTACGACAACCCGTCGGAAGCGTACGCGGACGTGATCTCGATGCTCCAGGAGCGCAGGTCGTGCATCGGGCGCGGCTTCTTCCAGAGCGGGGCGTGCAGCGGGTACGGCGACGCCTGCCTGTCGTGCAGCGGGATCCGCGACCACGATTGGGACCAGCATGTGAGCCACACCGCGGCCACCCCCGCGAACTTCACGGCGCCCGCCTGCGGCGGCGGAAGCGGTCCGTGCGGCCGCGAGGTCCACTGCGAAGCCTACGTCCCGGCCGAGGCGATCTACGACCTCGCGGCACGCGATCTTCCCGCCACCGGCCTCGACGCCGCGTCGTCCTGGCAGCTCGCCGAGAAGCTGTTCTACAAGTCGCGCCAGGGCTCGGGAGGGAACGCGTTCAACTGCTCGCTCCCGTCGTCGGACGGCTGTGGGGCGACGTCGTGGTTCCAGGAAGTCCTCGCGTCCGACGACGAGGACGGCAACCTCGCTAATGGCACGCCGCACGCCGCCGCGATATTCGCCGCCTTCAACCGTCACGCCATCGCCTGCGGCACCGCCGCGGACCCAGCCAACCAGAGCACGTCCACCTGCGCGGCACTCGCGGCGCCCGTACCCAGCGTGTCGTCGGGGGCGGGGTCGGTGACGCTCTCCTGGTCCGCCGTCACGGGCGCGGCCAGGTACCTCGTGCTGCGGAGCGACATCGGCTGCGGTGGGAGCTCGAACGTGATCGCGACCGTCGCGGCGCCGACGACCACCTACACCGACACCTCGCTCCCGAGCGGCTTCCCGGTCTACTACCGGGTGCAGGCTCAGGCGGCGAACGCCGCCTGCGATGGGCGCGTGTCGTCGTGCACGCAGGCCTCGGCCAACTGAGCAGCCGTCGAGCCGGGCTGGAGGCGGAAGCCTCCGGCCCGGTGAACGCGGGATACGAGTACGCGCTCGAACTGGGCCCCGACGCCGCCGCGGAGCCGCTTCTCTCCTACGTGACCCGTCGCTACCCGCACTCGTCTCGCGCCGAGTGGGCGCAGCGCATCGCCGCCGGCCAGGTCGTCCTCGACGGCGCCCCCGCCTCCGCCGAGGATCTCCTCAGTCCGGGCCAGCGGCTGGTGTGGCGCCGGCCCCCGTGGGTCGAGCCCGAGGTTCCGGAAGACGTTCACGTTCTCTTCGACGACGGCGACCTGCTCGCCGTCGACAAGCCGGCGGGCTTGCCGACGCTCCCAGGCGCGGGCTTCCTCGAAGGCACGTTGCTCCACGTGGTCCGCCGCGTCGCCCCCGAGGCGGCCCCGCTGCATCGCCTCGGCCGCTGGACCTCGGGGGTCGTCCTATTCGCCCGATCGCGGGAGTCGCGAGCTGATCTCGGCCGTCAGTGGGCGGCGCTCGAGATCGTGAAGCGCTACCGGGCGCTCGCCTCGGGGAGCCCGTCGAGCGACGCGTTCCGCGTCGAGGCGCCGATAGGACCGGTTCCGCATCCCCTGCTCGGCACCGTTCACGCGGCCTCGCCCGCGGGCCGGCCTTCGACGAGCGAGGTCGTCGTGCTGGAGCGGCGCTCCGGCTCGTTCCTCTGCGACGTGCGCATCGCGACGGGCCGGCCGCACCAGGTTCGCATCCATCTCGCCGCGGCGGGAAACCCGCTCGTGGGCGACCCGCTGTTCCTCGCCGGGGGCGGGGTCGCGGCGGACTCACGGGCCGTCCCCGGAGACCCCGGTTACCACCTGCACGCCGCGGAGCTGTCGTTCCGCCGCCCGCGGGACGGCCGGACGGTCACGATCGCGTCCGTTCCCCCGCCAGATCTCGAGACAACCCGGCTCGTTCCGGCTTAGAGTTCAGCCAGCAGCGGGCGCGGGACGGTGCATCGGGTCCGTCCCGTTCGACCCGCCAGGAGGTCCCATGGCGTTTGGAACTCTCTGGCTTCCGGTCCTCGTTTCGGCCGCCGCCGTCTGGATCGCGAGCGCGATCGCATGGATGATGCTGCCGTACCACAAGTCCGATTGGGCCGGCTTCGCCGACGAACCCGGGATCGCCGATGCGTTGCGGAAGCAGAAAGCCGCGCCCGGCATGTACCTGATCCCGTTCTTCGCCGATATGAAGGGCCGGAGCACGCCGGAGGGGATGAAGAAATACCAGGACGGCCCGGTGGCGATGATCACCGTCGTGCCGAACGGGGCGCCGGCGATGGGGAAGAGCCTGGTCCTCTACTTCGCCTTCTGCGTCTTCGTGAGCTTCTTGACCGCCTACGTCGCGCGGCACACGCTCTCGTCGACCACCCCGCACCCGTTCGTGTTCCGCATCACGGGCGCGTGCGCGATCGGCTTCTACGGACTGGCGCACGTTCCGGATTCGATCTGGATGGGGCGTCCGTGGAGCTACACGGTCAAGGCGGTGGTCGACGCGATCGCCTACGGTGTGATCACCGGGGTCGTGTTCATGCTCCTCTGGCCGTAGGACGGGGGGGAGGCCGCCGCATCGGCGTCGAGCTGCGCACGCAGCTCCCGGACCGCCGCTTCGATCGCTGCGAGGAACGCGAGCCGCTTGGCCGCGGTCGCCTCGCCGTCGAACCGGAGCGGCGCGCCGTAGGCGACCTGGACCGGCCGCAGCCTCGGAACGATCTGCGGCGGAGGCGACGCCTCGCGGGTTCCGCGGAGCGCGCAGGGCACCACGGGAGCGCCGGTGGAGGCGGCGATCGAAGCGATGCCGCGCCGAAAGGCGCCGACCCGACCGTCGGGTGAGACGCGCCCTTCGGGAAAGATCCCGACCAGCTCGCCCCGCACCAGCGACTCGGAGATCCGTCGAATCGACTCCCGCGGATCCTTCGCGGCCGCGGGGATCACACCGTACGCGTCGAACACGAAGCGCCAGACGGGTGAGCGCCGATACCACGGATCGTTGATCAGGAAGCGGATCGGCTCGCGCGGGGAGGTCATCGCGATCACCCAGGGGTCCATGAACGACTCGTGGTTCGAGGCGATGATCGCGGGCCCCTCGAGGGGTACGTGTCCGGCGCCGCTCGTTCGCACGCGGAACGCACGCTGGAACACCGCCCGCGTCGCGTATTGGAGATGGTAGAGCCAGGCGTCGGACACCGCGCATCGTCCCCGTGTGAGCTCGGATTCAAGACGGCTTGATACACATCGCGGAGCGTCGACGCAAGAGCTAATGGCATCGAAACAAGATCTCGATGGGCTGGAGCGATCACGCCTCCCCGCGCGAGCCGCGAAGCTCGTCGAGCGCGATCGAGCCCAGCCGGTCGCGGATCAGGGTTTCGGTGGCCTCGCGCAACGCATCGAGCGACGGGATCACGAAGAGAACGGGCTGCCAGCGCGTGGGATCGTACGGCGTCTCGACGACCTCCCGGAGCGCGAAGGGTCGCCGGTCCACGTGGGGCGACAGCGCATGCTCCATCTCGCCGTACGACGAGAGGAGCCCCGCGCCGAAGATCTTCGTCTCGCCGCGCTCCAGGACGAGTCCGAACTCGATCCCGAACCAGTAGAGCCGCTCGAACGCAGCCAGGTCGGCCGGGCGCGCACGGAGCGCCCCCGCCCCCGTGAGCCGGACGAGCCGGGCGTACGACCCGTCCATCAGCAGGGGGACGTGCCCGAGCACGTCGTGCACCGCGTCCGGTTCCGGCGTGTACTCGGGGCGTGAGGCGTGGCGAAGATACTGCGTGCAGGGCATCCGGCCGGAGGCGAGGTAGCCGAAGAAATCCCGCGAGGCCAGCATCCCCTCCGCGGGAACGAGAGCCAGGCCGGCGGCGGCGCGCGTCCTGACGTCCAAATCGGCGAGCTCGGGCATGCGATCCTCCGGAAGATCGAGACGTCCGAGCCCTTCGAGGTAGCTCGCGCAAGCCCGGCGGCGATGGACCGGGGCCAGACGCGCGACGACCGATCTCCAGACCTCGTGATCCTCGGGGACGTAGTCCACGCGCGGGATGCCGAGCTCGCCGACGCGGTGGTCGCGGCAGCTCCGCCAGAGGGCCTCGCGGCGGGCGAGGTAGGCCGGATCGAAACGGCCGGGGTGGTCGGCGTCGAGGACGAGCATCTCTCGTGCGGGGTCGATCATGGACGTTTCCCCAGGCGGAAGGAAGTTTTCGTTAGGAAGCGAAGGTCGCGCGCGAGGGAGCGCGCCGCGGCCGAATCCGGCCTAGCGGCTACGGTAAGGGTAGGACCGACCGAAGCAGGATGCGCAACTCATGGTCAGGTGATCTTACGGTCACGGCCGCGCGCCGTCAATCGGACTCTCGGCGCTCGTACCGCGCGCGCATCTCCCGTCCCATCGTGACGACCGCCCGGCGCCGAGAGAGAACGCGCCGCATTACGAATGACGCGATCGCGTTCGCGACGCCGGTGACGACGACCGGGCGGCGGCCGAGGGCCGAGAGGGCGGCGCGGGCGACGTCGTCGGCGGATTGCAGGGGCGGAGTCCATCGGGAGGGGCGCCCGCGGGGGGCGCTCCGCTCGTATCCCGGCGTCGCGGTCGCGCCGGCGCAGCAGGCGAGAACGTCCACCCCGCGCTCGCGCAGCTCGTCCCAGAGCCCCTCGGCCAGCACGAGGTCGAACGCCTTGGTCGCCGCGTAGGAAGCGACCAGGGGCGTTCCCTGGAACCCGGCGAGCGAGGTCAGGAGGACGATCCCGCCGCGTCCTCGCGCCGCCATCGCCCCGCCGAAGTGATGGGCGAGCGCGAGCGGAGCGCGCACGTTGACCTCGATCGCGGCGAGATGCTCCGCGAGCGGGCGCTCCAGAAACCGTCCGATCGGCGACGACGCGGCGTTGTAGACCAGCAGACCGATCTCTCTTCCGGCGCAGGCGTCGCTCAAGCGGCCCGTCGCGTCGGCCGCCCCGAGATCCAGGGACAACGCCACCACGCCGACACCGTGCTCGCGGCGGAGCTCCGCGGCGAGCGCCTCGAGCGGGCCCGGGCGTCGCGCCGCGAGCACCAGCTCGATTCCGCGCCGGGCCAGGGCGCGGGCGAACGAGGCGCCGATCCCCTCGGACGCGCCCGCCACCAGCGCGGCGCCTCCGTAGCGCTCCGGGGCGCGATTCTTGACCGATCGAGGCACGGGGACGGAGTATAGGGGCGGCC
>JBGQLU010000030.1:0-30162 GCA_041500265.1 Acidobacteriota bacterium
CGAGGACGTCTTCCGCGGGAAGGACGTGCTGCTCGTGGACGATTCGATCGTGCGGGGGAACACGAGCCGCCAGATCGTCCACCTGGCCCGGGCCGCCGGAGCGCGCCGGGTCCTGTTCGCGTCGATGTCCCCGCCGCTCGTCCACCCCTGCGTGTACGGGATCGACATGAGCACGAGGCGCGAGTTCGTCGCCCGCGACCGGACGCACGAGGAAGTCGCACGCGCGATCGACGCCGACGCGGTCGTCTACCAGACGCTCGACGAGCTGGTCGGGGCGGTGACGGAGGGGACGCCGCGGATCTCCCACATGTGCACCGCCTGCTTCTCCGGATCCTACCCGACCGGCGACATCACGCCGGAGATGCTCCTCCAGATCGAGCACGAGCGGATCGCTCAGGCGCACTAAGTGAAGGCCCGCCTCGACGTCCCGGCCGGCTATTCGCTGCGGCGCGTTCTGGCGAGCCACGGCTGGTACGACCTTCCCCCGTTCGTGCTCGACGACGCGTCCCGGACGATCTCGACCGTCGTCGCCCTTCCCGGCGGCGGCGCGCGCCGAATCGTGATGCGCGAGGAGGGGGGAGGGGCCGTCCTCGAGAGCCCCGGGCCCGCCGATGCCGGAACGCGCCGCGCGCTGACGCGCGCCGCCCGGCGGATCCTCGCCCTGGACGTGGACTTGAGCGAATTTCACGGCCTGGTGGCGGACGATTCGCGATTCGCCTGGATCGCGCAAACCGGCACCGGCCGCATGATGCGCGCGCCATCGATGTTCGAGGACGTGGTGAAGCTCGTGCTCACGACCAACTGCTCCTGGGCGTTCACGAAGAAGATGGTCGTCGCGCTCGTCGATCGTTACGGGGAAGAGGCGCCGAACGGTGGGCGCTCGTTTCCGACGGCCGCCCGGCTCGCCCGCGTTCGGGAGAAGACCTTCCGAGACGCGATCCGCGCGGGGTACCGGTCGCCGTATCTCAGCGCGCTCGCCCGGGAGGTGGCCTCCGGGCGCGTGGACGTCGAAGGCTGGGAGACCGATCGGCGTGATGCCGCCGCCCTCCGGAAGGAGATGCTCGCGCTCCCCGGGGTCGGCCCCTACGTGACGGAGAACCTCCTCAAGTTCCTGGCGCGCCCCGACGGACTGGGGCTCGACTCGTGGATGCGCGCGAAGTACGCGAAGCTCTACCACGGCGGCCGCCCGATCACCGACCGCACGATCGCCAGACGCTGCGCGAAGCTCGGCCGGTGGGCCGGCCTGGCGCTTTGGTTCGACCTCACCCGGGACTGGCTCGACGAGGACGAGGAGTCCTCGGGCGTGCGGATCACGCTCTCGTGACCCGTTCCGGGCGAGCTCGCACCGCCCTCGTCCTGATCGCCGTCGCGGCCGTCGTCTTGCGCCTGGGCCACGCCGTCTCGCTCCTCCGCGGACCGATCGGGGAGGCGCTCGTCCAGGACGCGCGGTTCTACCACGAGCAGGCCCTCCGGATCCTCGGCCGGCTCCCGCAAGCGCTCGGCGACACGACGCCCTTCAACAACCTCGGCTATCCGTACCTCCTGGCGGCGATCTACGCGGTCGCGGGGGCGCGGCCCGGCGCCGCCATGATCGTGCAGGCGGTGTTGGGGGGCGCTTCGACCGCTCTGCTCGGCCTCGCGATCCGGGATCTCGCGAAGGACGATCTCGCCGCCGTCGCGGCGGCCGGAGCGTACGCGGCCGCGCAAACCGCGATCTTCTACGACGGAGCCCTGCTCACCCCCGCGGCGGTCGACCGGGCCCTGATCGCGGCGCTCGCGGCGCTCGCTCGCTGGTCGGTCACCGGACGGTTCCGATGGATCGCTTGGAGCGGCGCGGCCCTGGGGGTCGCGACGCTCCTTCGAACGAACCTGGTGCTCGCCGTGCCGTTCGCGGCTCTCGCCGTTCTCCTCCCTCGCCGTGAGGCGGAGGCGCTCCGGCCCCGCTCCCTCCCGGCCGCGGCGCTCCTGGTCGCGTGCGCGCTCGCCGGTCCCGCGGCGGTGGGGGCCGCGGTGGGCGTTCGCGCGGGAGCGTTCGTCCCGCTGACCGCCAACGGCGGGATGAATTTCTGGGTCGGCAATAACCCGGATGCACAGGGGGTCTACTACGTCGCCCCGTTCCTCCGAACCGGCGGCGCCGCCGCCGAGTCGGACGCCTACCTGGAGGAGGCACGCCGCCGGACGGGCGATCCGACGCTCACGCTGGCCGGCTCGAGCCGCTTCTGGCTCCGTGAAGGGTGGCGCGCCATCGTGTCGGCGCCGGGGCGCTGGCTCCGCCTCGAGGGTCGCAAGATCGCCCTGTTCGCGACCGCCGCGGAGCCGCAGACGAACCTCTCGCTCGCGGTCGTCTCGGCGTTCTCCCCCGTGCTACGCGCGACGCCGGTCCGGTTCGGAATCCTCGCCGTGCTGGGCGCCGGGGGCCTCGTCCTGCTCGCGGCGCGAGGCGATAGGCAGGCCGCCGCCGTCTTGGCCGCGCCCCTCGTCGCGGCGTTTCTGACCTGCGCGGTCTTCTTCGTCTCGGGGGAATACCGTCACGCCGCCGCGCCCGGCCTGGCGGGAGGCGCGGGGGTCTTGGTCGGAGCGCTCGCTCGCCCCCGGCGGGAGCGGCGATGGGCATGGATGGCCTCCGGCGCGGCGGCGATCGCCGCGGCGGTGCTTGCCGTTCTCCCTTGGCCGGGGTTGTCCCGCGCCATGCCGCCCGATCTCGATGCGGGAAACCTCGTCCGGGCGGTCGTCGCGGCGGGCTCCGCCGTCGGGCACGCCGATGAAGGGACCTACCGGCGCGCGGAAGCGCTTCTGCGGCAAGCGCCGGCGAGCGAAGCCGGCCGGCTCTTCCGGCTCGATACGCGCTCGTGGCTGACCTTCCGCGCGGCGCAGGATCTGGGGGATCGCGCGCGCGCGGCCGACGCGCTCGACGCCGCTCGCGAGCTCCTCGCCTCCGACCTGCGTGCGCTGGGGGCCGGCTACGACGAAGGGTTCCTCCTCGATATACGCAGCGGCGGGGCATCGCGTGTGAAGTCCCTCACCGCCCTGCCGGCCGTCTCCGAGGATCCGTCCCTCGCCCGCCGCGCGGCCCTGCTGGGGGCCCACGACTTCGTCGAGGCGACGGCCGCGCTCCGCGACGGGCGTGGGGAGGAAGCCCGGACTTTTCTCGAGGAGGCCGCCGCGCTGACCCCCGACCGGGTCGAGGTGCAGGCGCTGCTCGGGAAGGCCCGGCTTGCGACGGGGGACCGCGCGGGGGCGATCCGCGCCCTGCACGCCGCCTGCGCCGGCTGGCCCGTACGGCCCGACTGCGCGTTCTTCGCCGCCGAGATGTACGCGTCGGAGGGAAACGTCCCCCAAGCGCGCAGCGCGCTCGCCGAGGCGCTCCGTCGCGATCCGACCTACGGTCCTGCCTTGCGCTTGCAACAGGCGCTACGATGAGACCGTGAACGCGTTCGACCTGGTGCTCATCGTCGTGCTCGTCGCCGGGGGGTTGATCGGACTCACCCGGGGGGCGACGCGGATCGTGATCGGCATCGTCTCGCTCTTCGTGGCGTTCATCCTCGCGAGCCGCTACCAGGATTCGATCGCATCGGTTCTGGTCGCGCGGCACGTCGCCCAGGGGCCGGCTCGCGTCGCCGCGTACATTCTCATCTTCCTGCTGACGATGGTCGCCGGCGGGCTCGTCGCCTGGATCGTGGGCAAGATGCTCAAGATCGCAATGCTCTCCTGGGCCGACCGGCTCGCGGGCGCGGCGCTGGGGCTCGCCGGGGCGATGATCACGGCGGCCTTCCTCGTGCACCCGCTCGCCGCGTCGACCCCGAGCGGCTCCCGGCTGCTCGCCGAGTCGAAGCTGGCCCCTTACGTCAGCGTCGTCGCCGACCTCTGCAACGCGATCGCCCCCGACGCGGTGGCCAGGAGGTACAACCAGGGGATCGACACCGTTCGGAAGATCTGGCGGGGGGAGGCCAAGCTCCCGGACCTGGACGCGGTCAAGAAAGGGCTCACAGGCGCGGTCGAGGCGGGCGAGAAGGCGATCCAGAATCCGAAGAAGCCCCCGGACAAGAAAACGGCTCCCGCGCAGTAGAATCCGACGCGATGGCCGAGCCGATTCCCATTCCCGTTCCGGAAGGATCTCCCGAGCCGCGGATCCGCGTCACGCGGCATTTCACTCAGCCGTTCTCGACGATCCTGACCGCCGCTCGCACCTGCTATTCCTCCAAGGGGCTCATCGAGGACGCCGACCTCCGGGCGGGCGGGGAGGCATTGGCGCGAGACCTCTACGAGGCGGGCCACCACACGACCTTCCAGCACGCTTACTTCCAGTTCGCGATGGAAAACGTGAGCCGCCAGTTTCTCTGGTCGTTCCTCCACGCGCATCCCTTCTACAACTCCGAGCAGGTCAGCCAGCGGTACGTGAAGGTCCGGGCGTCGAACTGCTTCGTCCCCCCGCTCGAGGGGGCCGCGCGAACGACGTACCTCGAAGGGCTCGACGAGCAGCTCGCCTTCTACCGCGAGCTGATCGGGACGCTGACCCCGCTGGCCGAGGCCGCGTACGACCGCCGCTTTCCGGCGCGGGTCTCGAAGCGGGCCACATACGCCAAGGAGATCGAAAAGAAGGCGCAGGAGATCGCCCGCTACGTGCTGCCGGTCGCGACCTGCGCGTACCTCTACCACACCGTTTCGGCGCTCACGGTCCTCCGCTACTGGCGGATGTGCCTCCAGCACGACGCTCCGTACGAGCAGAAGCTCGTGGTCGGGAAGATGGTCGAGGCGATCCTCGCGATCGATCGTGACTACGAGCGGCTCCTGGAAGAGCCGATTCCCGCGGCCGAGACCCCCGAGGCGCTCTTCTTCGCGGGGCGGCCCGAGCTGACGTCGTCGTCGTCGCGCGCATCGTTCGTCCGCGAGTTCGACGCGAGCCTCGACGGCAAGGTGTCGAAGCTGGTCGATTGGAAGGCGCGGGCGGAGGAGGAAACGGCTCAAGCGGTGCGCGAGGTGCTCGGTGTTCCGCGCGAGGCCATGTCCGACGGCGAGGCGATCGCGCTGGCCTGCGACCCGGCGCGGAACCCGATGCTGGGCCAGGCGCTGAACGTCTCGACGTTCGACAAGCTGACCCGCGCGATGCACCACGGCGCCTACACCTTCCGCAAGAAGATGTCGCACGCCGCCGATTCCCAGGACCAGCGACACAGGATGACTCCGGCGAGCCGGCCGGTCCTGGCGGCGCACGCGACGGGGGAGCCGGACTACGTCGTTCCGACCCTCGTGCGGCAGGATCCGAAGGTCGAGCGCCGTTACCGGGAGATGATGGATGCGATCTGGGACCGGATCGCGCTGCTGAAAAGCATGCGTGTCTCCGACGAGTTCGCGCACTACCTCCTGCCGAACGCGGTCGCGGTGCGCTTCACCGAGTCCACCGACTTCCTGAACCTCCGCCACAAGCACGTGATGCGCCTCTGTTACCTTGCGCAGGAAGAGATCTGGCAGGCCTCCGTGGACGAAGCGCTGCAAGTTCGGGCGGTGCACCCGAGGCTGGGGGCCCACCTCCTCCCACCGTGCGGCGTCCGCAAGGAAGCGGGCACGAAGCCGTTCTGCCCCGAGGGCGCGCGCTACTGCGGCGAGCCGGTCTGGTCGATCGCGCTCGACGACTACCGCCGCATCATCTAGCCCGGGATGAGCGAACCTGTGGTTCCGCAGATCTCCCGCGAGGAACTCGTCGCCCGCCTCGACGATCCGGCGCTGACGATCGTGAACGTGCTGCCCGCCGAGGCGTGGCGGGCGAAGCGGATCCCGGGCTCCCTCTCGCTCCCTCTCGCCGAACTTCCGAGGCGCGCAGCGGACGTCCTCCCCGACAAGCGCGCGGATATCGCCGTCTACTGCGCGAGCGACACCTGACACCTCGGAGCGCAGGCGGTCGGCCTGCTCGGTGAGCTGGGGTACGTGAAGGTGCGCGACTTCGACGGGGGGATGGCGGAGTGGGAGCGCGCCGGACTCCCGATGGAGAGCGGGGAGATCGAGCGGGCCCCCGGGCGGAACCGGCCGGCGACCAAGAAGATGCCGTTCGCCGAAGCCACGGCCCGGTGGGTCGCCGCGCGCTCGTTCGGGGCCCTCCTGGCGACCTGGTTCTGGATCAACCTCGGCTGCGGCATCCTCTACTGGGCGATCAGCTTCATTCCCAGCCAGGGGCTCCGCGAGCAGGGGATGCCGATGACGGCGGGAGCGAACGCGCTCCTCGAGGCGATCTATTTCAGCTTCGTCACCGGGCTTTCGATCGGCTTCGGGGACATCGTCCCGGTCGGCGCCGTGCGCCTGCTCGCGATCGTGCAAGGCGGAGGCTGCCTGCTCCTCTTCGGGGCGATCATCTCGAAGCTGGTGTCGGGACGCCAGGAGGAGCTGACCGAGGAGATCCACCGGATCGCCTTCGAGGACCGGCTCGGACGCGTTCGCACGAACCTGCACCTCGTGGTCCGGGAGATCCAGGACCTGACCGCCGACTGCGCCGCGGGCCGCGAGCCGTCCGACGCTGTGCTCACCCGGTTCGAGAGCGCCGCCGCGATCTTCGCCGGGGAGCTGCGGACCGTTCACGACCTCCTGTACCGGCCGCAGACCGCCCCCGACGGCGACGTCCTGGAGTCGATCCTCGCCCACCTGGACGGTGGCCTGCGCGAGTTCGCCACGCTGCTCTCGTGCCTGTCCGGCGAACGCCGGAATTCGCCGGCGCTTCAGACCAACGTGCGCTCGATTGCCGCGCTCGCCAACGAGATCTGCGGGGAGTGCGTCCCCCGCGAGTACGCCCCGGCGCTCAAGGCGTGGATGGACCGGATCCAGGACCGATCCCGCTCGCTGGCGGCGTGAGACAACCTGGTAAAGTCGCGCCTCGATGACCGCAGATCGTCCACCCGGCGGAAGCAGGACCGCCTCGAACCTCGGCGGCGCCGCGGTCGTCGCGATCACCGCGGCGCTCGCTGCCCTGATCCGATTCGCCGGGCCGGCGATCTACGACGGCGACGGGTGGTTTCACGTCCGTTACGCGACGATCCTGCGCGATCACGGCATCTCGCGGTCGTTTCCCTGGTGGCAGGAATCGTTTCTCGCCACCCGCTTCACCGATTTCAACCTTCTGTACCACCTCCTGCTGATCCCGTTCACGCTCGGGAACGAGCTGCTCGGGGCGCAGATCGCCGCGGTGGTTCTCGCCGCCGCGGCGATGGGTGCGTTCTGGTGGGCGATCCGGTCGCTCGACGTCCCCCACGCGTGGCTCTGGCCGTTCGCCCTGCTCGCCGCCGCCCCCGATTTCACCTACCGGCTGACCTACACGCGGCCGCTCGTCCTCGCGTTCGCGCTGACCTTCCTCGGGACTTCGGCGATCCTGCGCGGCCGCGGGAAGGCCGCGTTCGTGCTCACCCTGCTCTACGCGCACACCCACTGCTCGTTCCATGTGCTTCCATGTCTCGCAATCCTTCACGACACGCAGCGGAAGCTGCCGCCGGGCTCGGGGGTGCGAGCGCGGTACCGGACGACCGGTTGGACGCTTGCGGGCGCGGTCGCGGGGAGCGTGCTGACCCCCTACTTCCCGAACAACTTGGCGTTCTGGTGGACGGCGAACGTCGGCGTGCTCCGGGCGTCGTGGGGGATGGGGAAGCTCCTCCGGGTGGGAACCGAGATGCTCCCCGTTCCATCGAACGAGCTGCTCTCGGCCAACCTCGGGGTCTTCATCCTCTTCGGGCTTGCGCTCTACGGGCTGACTTTGGGGAATCGCTCCTCGGCCGAGGCGCGAACGCTTCTCGTCACCGCCTTCGGATTCTTCGGTCTGTCATTCCTGAGCCAGCGCTTCGCCGAGTTGTGGGCCCCCTTCACCGTCCTGCTCGCCGGCGTCGTGTTGCGGGACCGCCTCGCCGACTTCGAGGACCCGTGGGCTCGGTTGAGGCGGCCGGCGTGGCGCTATGGGGTCGTGGCGTGCGCGACGCTCGTCGTGGCCTTGGCACTCTGGCGCGGCACGGCCGCGGACGTCGACGCGGCCCGCGCCGAGGATCCTCCCCGGTGGCGCGAGGCCGGGCGCTGGATGAAGGCGAACATCCCGGAGGGGGAAACGATCTTTCACCTCGGCTGGGACGAGTTCCCCGAGCTGTTCTACGAGGATACGATCCACCGCTTCCTGATCGGCCAGGATGCCACGTTCTTCTACGCGACCGATCCCGGGCGCTGCCGGCGCTGGGCCGATCTCGCGCTCGGCCGAAGCGACGACGTGTGGCGGGACCTGCGTGAGACCTTCCGCTGCCGCTGGGCGTTCATCCCGAGGCGCTACGTCAGCTTCTTGAAGCTAGCGGCTCTCGACCCGCGCTTCGAGGTCGCCTGGGAAGACGCGAACGCTCTCGTGATCCGTGCCGGGGATCCCGGCGACGGGCGGCCCGTCGTCGAGTGGGACGTTGCGGATTTCGTTCCCGACCCGCTCTGGCGCGGGTTCGACGGGCCGCTCGGCGCCGGCCCGGGAAACGCCGGCGCCCCGGGACGACTCTCGGGACGCCCATTCGTCGATCTGGCGCGGGGGGCGAACGTGCCCCCCGAGATGCGCGACGTCTGCGCGGTGGCGAGCTCCACGATCGATGCGGCCTCGGCCCGGGACGGCGTGCTCGGCATCACGACCGACGACGAGGTGAAGCTCTACGTCAACGGCGGTCTCGGGTACGCCCACTCGCCCTACAGGACACCGCCGCCTCCGTTCGACCTCGCCGATCTCGGGAAGCCCCACCCGCTCGGCCCGAAGGAGGCGCGTGTTCCGGTACGCCTCGTTGCGGGCCGGAACGCGCTGCTCGTCGAGGATTGCCGCGTCGGCGATGATTTCGGCTTCGTCCTCCGCGAGCTGAGGTAGAAGGTACAATCCGGGACCGGGAGGCCGGCGTGAGGGCGTTCTTCTCCGATCATTACGTCCTGCCCCTCCCCGACGGGCACAAGTTCCCGATGGCGAAGTACGAGATCCTGCGGCGGCGGGTCGCCGATTCTGGGCTGGTGTCCCCGGAGGATCTGCGGGAGGCGGAGGCCGCCACCGCCGTCGATCTCGAGCGCGTCCATCGGCGGCAGTACGTGCGCCGCGTCCACGAGGGAGCCCTCGACGAGCGCGAGCAGCGGCGGATCGGGTTCCCGTGGTCGCCGCAGATGGTGGAGCGCTCCCTCCGGTCGGCGGGAGGGACGATCGCGGCCTGCCGTGAAGCGCTTGCGGCGGGGGTCGGCGTGAACCTCGCCGGAGGCACCCACCATGCCTTCTCCGACCGGGGGGAGGGGTTCTGCGTCTTCAACGACAGCGCGGTCGCGGCGCGCGCCATGCAGGCCGAAGGGCGCGCGCGGCGGATTCTCGTCGTCGATTGCGACGTTCATCAAGGGAACGGGACGGCGTCGATCTTCGCCGGTGACCCGACCGTCTTCACCTTCTCGATCCACGGAGCCAACAACTTTCCCTATCGCAAGGAATCGAGCGACCTCGACGTCGCGCTCCCCGACGGAACGGGGGACGCCGCCTACCTCGCGGCGCTCGACCGTGCGCTTCCCGAGGCGATCGAGCGCGCCGCGGCCGACCTCGCGATCTACGTCTCCGGCGCCGATCCCCACGAGAACGATCGCTTCGGGCGGTTGAAGCTCACTGCTCCGGGTCTCGCGGCGCGCGATCGCCGGGTCTTCGCGGCCTGCCGGGCGGCGGGACTCCCGGTGGCGGTCAGCATGGCGGGGGGGTACGGACGGGACGTCGAGGCCACGGTCGCGATCCACTTCGAGACCGTCCGGATCGCGGCGGAGCTCAGCGCGTGATCCGCTCGGCGAACCACTCGTCTTACCCCCGCATCGGCGACGGGGCGTGGGATCAGCAGCTGCGCCGCGTGGCGCGCGATCGCGAGCGCGGGCTGGCGTCGGACGACGAGGTCCGCGGTGTCGAGGACGAAGTCGCGGCCCTGGTCGTCGCGGAGCAGAGCCGCGCCTTCGTGGACGTCGTCACCGACGGGCTGGTCCGCTGGAGCGGGCCCCTCTCGCACGTCGCCGCCGGATTCGACGGGGTCGGGCTCGACGGGCTCGTGCGGTGGTTCGAGACGGGGCTGTACGACCGGCGCCCGGTCGTCCGCGGCGCGATCTCGCGGAGCGCCGCTCGAACGGTCCGGGACGCGGAGCTGGCCCTCGAGGTGAAGCCGAAGGCGCTGAAGGCGGTGCTCCCGGGCCCGGTCACGCTCGCGCGGGTGGCGCGCGACGAGCACTACGGCGACCTGCGGGCCCGCGCGCTCGCCTTCGCGGAGGCTCTCCACGACGAAGCGCGCGACCTCGCGGCGGCGGGGGTGCGAGTGCTTCAAATCGACGAGCCGCAGCTGGGGCACCGTCCCGAAGACGTCGATCTGGTCGCCGAGACGGTGGGGGCGGTCTTCTCCGGGGCCGGCCCCGGTGCCACGACGATCCTGGCCACCTATTTCTGCGATCTCTCCGCCCTCGGGGACGAGCTCGCGCGGCTTCCCGGGACCCACCTCGGCCTCGACCTGGTCCACGGCCCCGGAAACTGGCCGGTACTCCTGCGGTTGCCCGACGGGAAAGGGGTGCAGCTCGGCCTGTTCGACGCGCGGACCACGCGGGTCGAGACGGCGGACGAGGTCGCGGCACGGCTCGCCCCCTACCGCGAGATCCTGATGGCCCGTGACGTCCTCGTGGGGCCGCAGTGCGGCCTCGAGCTGGTTCCCCGCGACACCGCGTTCGACAAGCTCCTCCAGGCCCGCTACCTCAAGGAGAAGCTGGTGAAGGAGTGGCGATGGCGCTCCTGACGTCCACGATCGGGTCGCTCCCCAAGCCTCCCGCGCTCCACGAGGCGAGGCGCCGATTCGCGGAGGGCGAGATCGACGGACCGGCGCTTCGCGAAGTCGAGAACGAGGCGGTCTCGCGAGCGATCGCGCTTCAGGAGGATCTGGGGCTCCACCTCCTGGTCGACGGGGAGATGGACCGCGCCGACCCGATCTGCTCGTTCGCGGAGCGGCTCGGGGGGATCGGAATCGCGGGGTGGGTCCGGATCTTCGGCGACCGCTACGTGCGCAAGCCCAAGATCGTGGGGCCGATCGCGCGCGCCGGCGCCTCGACCGTCGATCGCTGGCGCTTCGCCCGCGACGCCGCGTCCGCTGCGGTGAAGGCGGTGATCCCGGGACCGTATTCCCTGATGGACGGATCGTTCGACGAACATTACGGGTCGCGGCGCGACGCGTGTCTCGCGTTCGCGGAGGTCGTTCGCGCGGAGGCGCTCGACCTGGCGGCCGCGGGGGCGACCGAGATCCAGCTCGACGAGCCGTCGGCGGGAGCGCGGCTGGACGAGATCCCGCTCCTGATCGAGGCCCTCGGCCGGGTCACCGAGCCGCTCGCCGGCCGCGCGCGAACGTGGGTCTACCTGGGGTACGCCGACCTCGCGGCCGCCGGGGCGGAGCTGGCGGCGATGCCGGCCGACGGGCTCCTCGTCGCCGGGGCTCACTGCGCCTATGCCGGGCTCGACGCCTTCGCCCAGTCGCTCCCCTCCGCCCGGTTCGCCGGTATCGGCGTCGTGGACGTCCTCGACCCGCGCGTCGAGACCGAAGCCGAGATCGCGGCGCGGATCGCGCGGGTCGCGACGTCGATCCCCCGGGACCGGCTCTGGGTCGTCCCCGACGGCGGCTTCCGCGCCGTGCGCGCCGACGCCGCCCGCGGCAAGCTCGCGGCGATGGTCGCCGCAGCCAGATAGGCGGTCCCCTTATTTCATCGCGTCGCGCGCGGCATCGAGGAGCGCCTGCGCGGAGAGCGGGCCTCCGGTCGCGCCCCGCATCCACGCGTCGGGGGTGAGCCGCCCTTGCTTCGCGACCCGCTCGAACTCGTCGCCGAAGCTCCCCTTGCGGAAGACCTGCGCGACCTGGAACGCGATGACGTGCCCGAGGGGATAGTCGGGAAGGTAGAGCCCGTTCGAGATCATGTGCGAGTAGACCGCCAGGATCTCGACGTCCTTCGCGCCGAAGATCGGAGCGTAGTAGCGGTTCCAGATGTCCCGGGCGATCCCGAGCGTCGCCTCGCGCAGCTGGGCGGGCGTCGCGTCCGGATGGCCGTACATCCACCGCCACACGCCCATGTCCACGAGCGCCACGCCGCCGATCTCGTAGGTGCCCCAGAGGTCGTTCAAGGCCTCGTTCTTGCGGCGCTCGGCGTCCGCGCCGGAGGCGAGCCCGAGCAGCTCGAGATCGCGCGCCTGGAAGGTGAAGGCGAGCGCCTCGGTGAACGCGTTGTTCGGGACGCCGTTCAGGAACCATTGGTCGATCTCTCCGAGCGAGAACGACTGCTCGACGTTGTGCCCGAGCTCGTGCACCGCGATGTTGTACCCCTTGTAGAGCATGCCGCCCGCCGGGATCCGGGTGCGGAGGTGGGCCTTGTCCTCCCGGCGGACCGCTCCCATCGCGTGACCGGCGCCCCGCGAGGGATCCACGACGATCCGCGCCGAAAGCCAGGAGGCCTTGTCCCCGGAGAACCCGAGCCCGGTGAGAATCGCCGGGAGTCCCGCCTGGAACGACGCGACGGTCGGGTATTTGGCCTTGGTGATCGCGTCCAGCTCCGCCTCGCTCTTCCCCGCGCGCGAGGAGAAGCCGGAGTACCAGATGTCGAACGGCTCGAGCGGGCGCCCCAGCCGCCCCTGGATCATCTTGGCCAGATTCCGGACCTCCGGCGAGGCGAGCACCGACACGAGCAACGCCTCGACCTCCTTCTCGGGGATCTGGCGGTCCCATTCGAACTTCCGCTGGATGAACGTCGGCGCGGTCGGGCAGTAGGGGTCGGCGGCCCGTACCGCGCGGAAGAGGTCGAGGAGCTTCGCGTAGCGGGAGTCGGGCTCGCGTTCGGAGGCCGGGCCCGCGACGTTGGAGTACGGGTTCCAGGTCGCGTTGCCGTTGTCGATGACGTCCTTCGGGATCTCCTGCCGGACGATCCGCTCCATCACCTTTTGGATGGCGCGCTGCTTGGCGAGCCCCGCCGCCCCCTCGCCGTAGTGCGATTTCAGCTCGTCCCGAAGCCCCCAGTGCGTGATGACGCGCAGGCCGTCCGGGAACCCGAGGGGCTTGCCGTCCTTGTCCAAGATCCGGTCGAGCCGGATGTAGTACGCCGCGATGTACTGGTCGGCGGCGGTGAAGGCCTTCGACGCCTGCTGCGAGATTTCCGCGGGAACGCGCGCGGCGAAACGATCCATCATCCGTGTTTGCGCCCAGGTCTCCCGCGGCCAGGACGCCCCGTCGCGAAGCGCGTCCCCCAGGGTCCGGACCGGGAAGTTCAGGAGGGCGACGAACGCGACCTTCGTCTTGAACAGGTCATCGTCCACGTGGGCGGCGAGGTCCACGTCTCCGAGCTTCAGGTCGAGGTCCGACACCGGGCCGGTGTCGAGGTCCTGGGGGGTGAGGAGCATCCTCCGGACCTCCAGGAGATGGCCGTCCACCTGCTCGAGCACGGTCTCGAGACGGTCGAACGTCGCTTTCAGCGCGGGGCCGTCGGCGACGAAGTTGTCCAGGCAGAACGACGTGAAGGCGGCGGCATCGCCGTCCTCGGCGAACCAGCGCTGGGCGACCTGGGTCACGCCGAGCCGGGCCCGGGCGTCCTGGGTGGGCCCGGCCTTGGCGACGAGCTTCGCGATCGTGTCGTTCACGACCGCCTCGGAGACGGCGGGGCGGGGGGGAGCGGCCGCGGCGGAAACCGCCATCAGCGCCGCTCCGGCGAGGGCGAGAGAGGATCGAAGCATGGCCACCTCGTCAAGGTCAACGGTTCGCGGAAAGAGAGACCAGGCGCCGCAGCGCGCCGTCCACCAGCGCGTCGGCTTCCTTCTGGGTCGCTGCAAACGATTGCAGGGTCACGCGCACGGGGTCCTTCTTCTTCCCGGACGCGGGGTGGGACTGGATCCAGACCCCGGGGTACTCACCGGTGACGAGATCGAGAACGGGGCGGAGGGCCGCTTCATCCGAGGTCGGCGCTTCGATCTCGCGCGCCGCGGAGGCGCGCAGCGGGAGGAGGTCCTTGAGGCGCGCCAGGCCCTCGTCGAGAACGGTCTTCGTTTCCCCCGGGCGCCCGGGGGTGCAGATGACGGCGCCGCCGCCGGTCAGACGCACGAGGACTCCCGGGGCGATCCCGCGGGAATTCGGCAGCGCTTCGCCGCCGATCGGGAGGAGGCACATCTTTTCGCGCGCGGCGGTGAGACCGGTCTGCGAGACGACCCCGGCGTCCTTGAGGCGGCGGTAGCCGTCCTCCACCATGTCGCGCGCGGGCGGGCTGATCGTCAGCGGAAGCGAGAGCGCCCCCGACACGCCGGCGAGCGTCCGGTCGTCCTGCGCAGGCCCCAGGCCGCCGGTGGTGACGACGAGCTGCGCGCCGCGCCCGAGGGCCTCGGAGATCGCCGCGGCGATCGAGCGCTCGAGGTCGTCCACGACCGTGACCCGGTGGACGAGCGCGCCGTGCCGGGTGAGCTGACCCGCGACCCAGCGGCCGTTGTCGTCCTCGACGAGGCCGCGCAGCAGCTCGCGGCCGACGATGATGATTTCGGCGTGCAACGGCCCCTGGCGGCTGACGATCGCCTTCGGGGCGGGGCGGTCGGGCGTCCGCTTGCGCGACGGGTTCCTGGCGACCGCAGGGCGTCGCTCTCGAGGGGGGCGTGAGGGGAATTTGCGGGGTTTCACGACGTCACCGGGATCGGGACGATAGCACGGGGCGGGTCACGCGATGGCGATTCTGCGGAGGGCGAGGACCCGGCGGATCACCCGCTCGATCTCGCCGTTCGGCGTCGAGGCGCCCGCGGCGATGCCGATCGTGAGCGCGACCCGGGGAAGCCACGACCCCGCTTCCGACTCGGCGGCGGCGTGGAGCGGCTGATGGCGCAGGAGGGCGTCGCTCACGAGCCGGTCCGCATCCTGCGCGTGGAAGGTCGGGACTCCGCGCTCGAGGCCGATCTCGAGAAGGTGGGTCGTGTTCGAGGAGTTGTACCCGCCGATGACCAGCAGGAGGTCGACCCGGTGCTCCCGGAGGAGGGAGTGGAGCGCATCTTGCCGCTCCTGCGTCGCCGAGCAGATCGTGTCGAAGGTGCGAAACCTCCTCGCGGCCTCGTCGGCGCCGTGCCGGCGGACGAACGCCTGCCGGAGGGCCTCGGCGATCGCGAGCGATTCGCTGGCGAGCATCGTCGTCTGGTTCGCGCAGCCGATCCGCTCGAGGTGGACCGCGGGATCGAATGCGGGGGAGGCCGCCGGCCCGAACCGCGCCCGCAGCCCCTCGGGGTCGCCGCCGTGCTCGATGAACCCCGCGACGGCCTCGGCCTCGCCCATGTCCCGCACCACGAGGTATTGGCCGCCGGGATGGAGGAGGGCGCGGGACGAGGTGGCCCGGGTCTCCTCGTGGTCCCACTTTCCGTGGATCAACGAGGTGAATCCGTCCTTGGCGTACCGCTCGACGTTCTTCCAGACGTTCAGCACCGATCCGCAGGTCGTGTCCACGACGAGGCAGCCGATCGAGCGCAGCCGGTCCATCGTCGCGGGCGTGACGCCGAACGCGGGGAGGAGGACGACGTCGTCGGGGACCAGGGCGTCGTACCCTCCGCCGGGGCCGTCGAGGAAGCCGATTCCCATCGCGACGAGGCGGCCGTTCACGCGCGGGTTGTGGATGATCTCGCCGGTGATGAACAGCCGCTTGCCGGGGAACTTCTCCCGCGTCTCGTAGGCGTACTCGATCGCGCGGTCCACGCCGTAGCAGAAGCCGAACTCCCGGGGTAGCCGAAAGGTGACGTCTCCCGCCGTCAGCGCGAACCCTTCGGCGCGCATGCGGTCGACGAGGGGGCTCGCGTAGTCGCGCACGACCTGCCCGCCGATCGCCTGTTTGAGGCCGAACCCCTTGTTCGTGTAGCGCGGGTCGCCCATCGACGATCAGTGTATACGCCGCGCGGCCGGGGCGTACGTGGCGTCCTTCTCGCACGCCCAGCAGCGGAGCCTCGCCTCCTTGCGCGCGGCGTCGAACGCGTGGCGGATGCGCGGGAGAACGTCCGGCGAGTGGGCCAACTCGTCCCAGAATAGATCGCGGTAGCGCGCGCGCTCGTCCGGCGTCCAGCATCGAGCCCGTTCGCGACCCCAGTCGGCCAGCCTTCCGATCTCGTCACGAAACCGGCGGTCGTGCCTCAAGACCTGGACGACCAGCACCCTGGTGAAATCTCCCAAGGACTCGTCGAACGGCGCCGGCTCGAAACGAAGCGTGTGCGCGGGGCAGACGTAGACCTCGAACCGGTCGCCCTGAAGCTCTGGGACGATGTTGGCGCGGACGTACGGCACCAGATCGTCCCAGGACGCATCGGGGATGGCGACGTACGTTTTTGCGGCGACCCGCCCGAGCGCGCAGACGCCGAACGCGACCGCGAGGACGACGCGACTCATCGTTTGCGGCTTCGTTGCTCTACGGGCGAAAGCGTCGCCACCAGTGTCTTCGGAGCGATCTCGCGGTAGCTCTCGTCAATCCAGGAGAGAAGTAGTTCGACGGGCACCTTGTCCCGCGCGCCGAATTTGGCCGACACCCAGCCGCTCTTCCCGAGATTGTACGGGGTCGGAAATGCGAAGGGCATCATCAGCGCCGCCATCGCGGAGCGAGGGATCTTGACGGAGAGCCCAAGCTCCTTCGCGTCGGCCCCGAAGAAGAGGAAGACCTTTCCCTTGACCTTGAATGCGGATTCCCCCCAGGGGAACTCCTCCCGAGCGTCCGGGTAAGCGAGCGCGGCCGCGCGGAGCGTCGCGCCGATTCGGGTCAGTGAGGGTTTTGCGCCCACGCGCTGGAGTCAACCCCTTTTCGGCAAATCGGTCAACGGGGGAGGGGAACTCCCTCGAACACTTCGACCGGGGATCCTTCGGCCACGAAGACGCTCTTCGGAGCCGCGCCCAGATCGCGCACGAAGGCGGTTCCATAGAGGGCGGCGACATCGCAGGAGAATCGCGGCCCGTTCGCGTGCCACACGCGCCAGCGCGGGTGCTGGACACGATATTCGAGCGTTCCGCCGTCGGGCTGCCGGTTGTATCCCCAATAGTGCTCCGAGATGAACTCCTCGATCGAGCCGGGGTCCGGCTCGACCGGTGCTCCAGCCACCGACGCCTCGAGGGCGGCCCAGCCCGAGGAGAGCCTCCAGCCGTAAGCGAATGAGCCGGGACGGTGCTCCGTCGGGAGCTCCACCTCGCTGCGGGTCGGAAGGGCGATGTAAGGCTCGTGATAGATCCGGCGCGCCACGAACGCGATGGCCGTCTTGGGGACGACCTCGCGAACGAACACGACCCCCCGCCGCGCTCCCTCCGGATGCTCCCGTCGAACGTAGAAGCGAAGGTTGATCTCTTCGAAGTCGCGATGGAAGGGGATCGGAATCCCGCGAACCTTCGTGTCGAGAAAGCGGAAGGCGACGACGCTCGCATACGTCGTTCCCTCGAACGCGTCGAGGATCGTGCCGGCGGGGACGAGCGGCGCCAGGATCGCGGGGTCGACCGCGAAGTTGGCCATGACGAGGTGGCGCCACTCGGCGGTCAGGAAGCGGCGGGGGGATGGAACGGTCACGCGTTTTCCGGAATTCCTTTCGCGCGACGGAGGAGCCCGTCCAGAGTGGCCGTCGCGCCTTCCGGCGGCGACCACGGCGAGGCTCCGCCGCGGATCCGCCCCCAGGCGATCGTTCCGGCCCGTCCGACCGCGTCGAAGATCTCCGCCTTCGAGAAGATCTCGGCGGCGACGCGGCGCGGGCCCGGGAACCGGCTGAGGTCGGTGGCGTCGTGCATCAGCAGGTACCCTCCCGCCTTCACGTGCGGGAGCCACGCGCCCGCGTCCGCGCGCGCCTCGGCCTCCTCGTGGTTCCCATCCACGAAGACCGCCCTCGCCGGCCCCGACCATGAGGCCGCCGCATCGCACGAGCGCTCGACCCGCAGGTCGACCCGCGGCGCGGCGGCGAAGTGCCGGAGGTTCTCGCGGAGGTCGGCTTCGGTCCCGTAGACGTGGGGATCGACGGAGACCACCGTCCCCGAGCCTCGATCGCTGACCCCCCGCGCGAGGCACAAGGTGGACCGCCCTCGAAACGACCCGATCTCGACGATCGGCTCGTCACCGGGGACGAACCGGGCGATCCGGTAGAGGAACACCGCCTCCTGGGGGTAGAGGTAACCATCGACCCGGGCCAGGATCGAGAAGAGCCGCGACCCGCCGGGGATCGCCGACGCGACGGCGGCGTCGATCGCTCGCCGGACCGCGTCCTTCCAGGTGCCGATTCGGCGGACGGTCACGGCCGCGCGCTAGCGGACGGTCGGGATGCGGATCTGCTGCCCGGGGTGGATCGTCGCGCCGTGGGCCAGGCCGTTGGCGTCCATGAGCTTCGCCAGGGAGACGCCGTAGCTCGTCGCGATGCGGAAGAGGGTCTCCCCCTTCTTCACGACGTGGACCGCGAGGAGCGCGGTCGGGGAGGACGCAGGGGCGCCCGCCGCGTAGAGCGGCTTCGGCTCTCTCACCTTCCTGCGAGGTGTCCCCGCGCTCGCGAGGGTCGCGATCGTGCCTTCGGGGAGCCACACATGCGTGCCCTGGGGGAGCGGGGCCCGGCCGGTGATCGCCTTCGACGACCAGGCGGGGTTCAGCGCCGAAAGCCCCGCGACCGAGATGCCGTAGCGCGCGGAGAGGGTCGCCGGGGTCGCCGGCGCGTCGAGCACGACCCGGTCGTCGGCGAGCGGGGGGGCGGGCGTGATCCCCTCGGGGAAGTAGACCTCGGGGTTCCTCGCGATTTCGCGGGCCGCCAGGAACTCCTTGTAGAAGTTCTTCGACGCGAATCCGAAGCTCCGGCCGTCGTACTCCGCGAGGATCTTCTCGAAGTCGGTTCCGAACCGCTCCTTCGCCGCGCACATCCCCTCGACCCCGTGGTTGTACGACGTGATCGCAAGAGGCCACGTGCCCAGGTCGTCGTAGGCGCTCTTGAGGTAGCGGGCCGCGCCCCGCGCCGCGGCGACCGGATCGAGGCGCTCGTCCAACCCCGAGGTGACGAGCATGAACTTCTTCGCGGCTCCGCGTGTGAACTGCCAGACGCCGACCGCCCCCGCCGATGAGCGCGCAGCCGCCTGGAACGACGACTCGACGTGCGGCAAGTAGGCGAGGTCCTCGGGAAGCCCGGCGTCGCGGAAGATCCTCGCGAACTCAGCGTGATAGCGCCCGCTGATCTCGAGGCCGCGGCGGAACCGCTCACGCAGCCCGCGCTGCGACCGCACGCGGAGCGAAGCGCCCTTCACCCCGTCGCTCCCCGCCCCTTCGGTGATCTTGAGCACCAACGCCTTCTCGTCGTCGTCGAGCGGAGTTCCCTCGTCCACCTTCTTTTCGATCGCCGAAAGGCGCTGCGCGACCGCCTCGCGGCGGCTCTTCACGTAGTCGCGCTGAGCGTCGGTGTAGAGGTCGGTGACCTCGCCTGGGAGGTCGAACACCTCGTAGACGATCGACGGGTGCTCGATGTCGTGGAGCGCCACCTGCCCGAGGGTCCAGGTGCCCCAAACCTTCGTCCAGAACTCGACCCCCTCCTTGAGCGAGGCCGGGCACGGGAACGGGTCGTCGGCCGGGGGCGCCGCCTGCGCGAACGCGGCGCTCGCGGCGAGCGCCGCGGCGGCCAGGGTCGGGAACAGGCGAAGGCGCTTCACGGGGCCCTCCGGAACCCCCCCAATATATGAAGTGCCGACCGGTCCTTCAAACGGTATCTCGCCCGCCGGGCGGCCCCGGGGGCGTTTGCTACATTGGGACGGCCTCGACAACGACGACAGTGACGACGGTGGGGATGATCCAGGCGGGTATAGGCCTTTCCACGATTTCGGATACCGGCCGCGCCGCGGAAGAGGCCGCGTCGAAGGCGGTCGCATCCCTCCCGGGGGGCGCGGCCGATTTCGTCGTCGTTTTCGCAACCGCCGAGCACGGGGAAGCGCTTCCGTCGCTCCTGTCCTCTATCGAGCGGACGGCGGGGACGCCTTACGTCGTCGGAAGCTCGGCGGTCGGCGTGATCGCCGAGGGGCGCGAGATCGAAGAGGGTCCCGGGCTGGCGGTGCTCGCCGTGCGGTCGGACCAGCTGCGCGGCACCCCGTTCCTTTTCCGCGACGCCGGCGATCAGGGTCTGACCGCGGCCCTCCAGATCGGCCAGCGCCTGGCGGGCTCGCGCGAGAGCGAGGACCTCGTCCTCGTCTGGCCCGACCCCTTCGTCGTCCGGCCCGACCGCCTCCTCCAAGGACTGGACGCGACGCTCGGCGCGTTGCCGATCGCCGGAGGTGCCTCGTCGACGTCGGCCGCAACCGCCGGCACGTTCCAGTTCAGCGGCAGCGAGGGGAGCCGCGGCGCCGTCTCGGGGCTGCGCCTCGGCGGCCGGTTCCGCCACGTCGTCGCGGTGACGCAAGGGTGCCGCCCGCTCGGTCAGCCGATGCGCGTCACCAGCGCCCACGAGAACATCATCCTCGAGATCGACGGGATCCCGGCGCTCGACGCGCTGCGCCAGTACCTCCCGCAAGATCTGCGCGACGCCGATCCCGAGGACGCTCTGGGCGCGGTGACGATTGCGCTCCTCCCCGACGGCGACGACGCGGGGCGCAGCACCGGCGAGTATCTGGTGCGCAACATCGTGGCGGTGGACCCGGACACCGGGGTGCTCGCCATCGCCTCCGAGGTCGAGGAAGGGCAGACGATCCTCTTCGCGCTGCGCGAAGCGGACGCGGCGCGGGCCGACGCGGAGAGCGTGCTGGCTCGAGTCGCGCTGGCGGCCCCCACGGCCGGGTACCGTTTCGGGTTCTACTTCGATTGCCTCGAGCGCGGCAGCGCCCTCTACGGGGCCCTTGGGGTGGATGCCGGATTGATCGCGCATCATCTCCCGGGCGTCCCCGTCCTGGGGTTCTTCTGCAACGCCGAGATCGCCCCGCTGCGCGGGGCCAACCACCTGCTCACCTACTCGGGCGTGCTCGTCCTGTTTTCGGAGTAGGCGCCTCGGGCTCGTCTCCCCGGCGCAGGGCGGCGATCAGCTTCTTCATGTCGGCCGGAAGCGGCGATTCGAACCGCATGGGCTTGCGGCCGCGGGGCGAGGTGAAGGCCAGGCGGTGCGCGTGGAGAGCGACCCGGTCCAGTCGCGGCGAGGGCCGGCCGTAGGTGACGTCGCCGACGAGCGGGTGCCCCTCGGCGGCGAACTGCACGCGGATCTGATTACGCCGTCCCGTCTCGAGCGTGACCTCGAGGACGGTCGCTCCCGGAAGCCGCTCGAGCACGCGGTAGCGCAGAGAAGCGTCGCGCGCGGCGCGCGCGTCCTCGGCGACGTGGACCTTCAGGCTCTTCGGATTCTCGACGAGCGCGTGCTCGAGGCGCCCCCGGTCCGGGCGCACGTCCCCCTCGGCGACGGCGAGATAGACGCGCTCGGGCGTGCGCTCCTTGAACTGACGCTTCAGCTCCAGGAGCGCGGGATGGCTGCGGGCGAAGACCACGAGCCCGGAGGTGAACCGGTCGATCCGGTGCACGACCCGGAGGATCGGGTCCCGGTGCCCGCGCTTCTTGTAGGCCGCGAGGAGGCGCTCCACCAAGGAATCCCCCGTGGCCGCCCCCGCCGGGACGGTGAGAACCCCGGCCTCCTTGTCGACGACGACGAGGTCGTCGTCCTCGTGGATCACCCGGTAGCCCTCGCCGGCGCGCGGTCCCGGCGCGATCCTCGCGTAACGCCGCCCCGGCTCGGCCGCCAGCGTCACCCGGTCGCCCGCCGCGACTCGCTCGTCGGGCTTCGAGACCGGCCGGCCGTTCCGGCGCACGCATCCGGCGGCGATCAGCCCCTTCGCTTCGGCGTTCGACATCCCCGCGCGGTCGTGGATCAGGCGTTGGACGGTTCGACCGGCGTCCTCCTCGATCGCTTCGATCGCCTCGATCGTGGCGCGCATCAGGGCGCCGGCGCGGGGGTGGACACCAGGGCGTCCACGCGCGCCTTCGAGCCCAGGAGGACGACCCGTTCGTCCTCGGCGAAACGGTGATCGATGGGGACCGGCGTGATCTCGCGCACCGCGTCCCCGTCGTCCCGGCGCACGGCGAGCACGAACAGCCCGGAGGCGCGGAACGGGTCCGCGTCCGCCAGCGTGCGTCCGACCCACGCCTCGGGAACCGGCTCTTCCTGGATCGTCAGATCGGTCGCGCGCCGCGCGCCGGCCTCCTCGGAGGGAACGGAGGCGCCCAAATACTGCGCCAGCACCATGCGCCGCCGCAGCACCTCCCGGTCGAGCGCCTGCACGACGTCCCGGCGGGAGACGGTGCCCAGCAGGTGATCGGGATCGTGGAGGGCGACCACCGGAAGCTGGGCCAGCTCCAGCTGCGAGAACCTCTTCATGACCTCGTCGAGCGGGGTGCGGGGGGTCACCCGCGGCACGTCGCGCACGAGGTCCATGGCCAGGAGGCTGTCGCGGAGGCGCGTTTCCCCCGCGACCTGGAAGGCGTCGCGGAGATCGATCGCTCCCGCCAGCCCGCCGTTCGGCTTCGTGACGTAGATCGCGGTCGTGCGGCTGCCGGCGAACAGATCGAGCACCTCCCCGAGAGGGCTGTCCGAGGGGATCGTGATCGGGTCCTTCCGGATCAGGTCCTCGGCGCGCAGCGACGCGATCGCCATCTGCTCGAAGGCGACGTCGAAGTCGACGCCACGGCGCCTCAGCGATTCCGTGTAGATCGAATCGCGGCGGAGGCTGCGCGCCACCCAGGTCGCGGTCACGGTGACCACGGCGAGCGGCATCACGGCGCCGTAGTTCTGGCACATCTCGAAGACCATGATGAGCGCGGTGATCGGCGCGAAGGTCGTCGAGGCGATCGCCGCGGTCATGCCGCCGAGCACGAAGAAGACCGGGGCGACGTGCAGGGACGGGAAGACGGTGTCCGCGCCGAAGCCGAAGAGGGCGCCGCCCGAAGCACCGATGAGGAGCGCCGGGGTGAAGACGCCCCCCGAGCCTCCCGAGCCCAAGGTCGCCGCGGTGGCGACGATCTTCGCCAGGAGCAGCGGGAGAAGGATCTTGGGGAGCATGGAGGCGGAGAGCACCTCCCTCACGCCGTCGTACCCGTTCCCCCAGACCTCGGGGATCCCCCAGGCGAGGAGGCCGACCACGAGGCCGCCCAGCCCGACCCGAAGCTCGACCGGGAGCTTCACCCGGGCGAACCCCGCCTCCGCGACCTCGATCGCGGCGCGGAAGACCAGTCCGGTCCACGCGACCAGCGCCCCCAGCACGGCGAAGAGGGGGAGGGCCAGGAAGGTCGGCGGCGCCTCGAGCGGGACAGGGTAGAGGGGACCCGAGCCGAACGCGCCCCACGACACCATCGTCGCGGTCACCGAGGCGAGGACGACGGGGCCGAAGATCTCCAAGGCGAAGTTCCCGTGCACGACCTCCATCACGAACATCGCGGCGCCGATCGGCGCGTTGTAGGCCGCGGCCATGCCGGCGGCGGCGCCGCAGCCGACCAGCACGCGGCGGCGCTCGAGCGGGACCCGCAGCCCGCGCGCAAGCCGCGAGGCGGCGGCGGCCCCCAGCTGCACGATCGGCCCCTCGCGCCCCACCGAGCCGCCGAGCGCGTTCAACACGACGGAGGCCAGGGACTTCCGCCACGTGCGCTCGAGGTCCACCCGGGCGGAGCCGCGGAGCGAGACCGCTTCCATGATCTCGGAGGTTCCCTCGCCGCTCCGGCCCGGATTGAGGAGACGGATCAACAGCCCGTAGATGACGCCGCCCGCGGCCGGAACGAGCACGATCATCGGGAAGCCGATCGCGCGCGCCGCACGGAGCGGCTCGGCCGCGTCGTGCAAGGCGAGCCACTGCGCGGCGGCGCCGACGTAGCGCACGGCGACCGCGCCCACGGCTCCGAGGAATCCGACGGTGAGCGTGAGGCCTATCGTGTAGACGCGGTCGTCCTGCCGGAAGCGCCGCCGCACGGCGAGGCGCGCCCAAGCCAGCACGCGGAAGACGTTCAGGCGCAGCGGCGACACGGCGCGTCTCCGGCGGGCACCCTCAGAGGGACCCTCCCTCGGCGTCCTTCTCTCCGTAGAGCGTAGTCAGCTCCCGCCGCAGGTGCTCGAACGCCTCGTCGGGGGAGTCGGCGACGTGGAACAGCGACAGATCGGCGGGAGAGATCGTGCCCCACTCGAGCAGGGCTTTCAGATTCAAGACCTCGCCCCAGAAGTCCCTCCCGTAGAGGACGATCGGCATCTTCTTCTTGCTCTTCTGCGTCTGGACGAGGGTGAGCAGCTCGAACAGCTCGTCCATGGTCCCGAAGCCGCCCGGGAAGACGACGAGGGCCTTGGCCAGGTAGACGAACCAGAACTTCCGCATGAAGAAGTAGTGGAACTCGAACCCGAGCTCCCGCGTGATGTACGGGTTCACGGCGGCCTCGAACGGGAGCGAGATCCCCAGGCCGATCGAGATCCCCGCCGCCTCCGAGGCTCCCCGGTTCGCGGCCTCCATGATCCCCGGGCCGCCGCCGGAGCAGACGATGAACCGGCGCGCGGTCTTCGACAGGGATTTCGACCACTCGGTCATCTTGTGCGCCAGCGCGCGGGCGTCTTCGTAGTGGCGGGCCAGGCGGACGGTCCGTTCCGCCTTCAGGATGGCGTCGGCGTCCTTCGACGCGCGCGCGTTCTCGAGCTCGTCCCGAGCCGCCTCCATCGGCAGGGCCCGCGCCGAGCCGAAGAAGACCACCGTGTCGGCGATCTTGTAATGGGCGAACCGCGCTTGCGGCTCGAGGTATTCGCTCATGATCCGCAACGGACGCGCGTCGCGGCTCATCAGGAAGTCGGGGTTCTTGTAGGCTTTGTCCATCGCGGCGCCATTATGGACGAGAGGCGCCCGCGCGTCAGCGGCGATCGGCCGGGGAATCCTCAGTTCTCGAGCATCTGCGCGGCCGCATCGGAGGTCTCGACCAGCCGGGGATGCGCGGGGTCGATCTTCTTCAGCACCGCGATGCCGTAGAGGGCGCTCACGAGGATCCGCGCGTTCGCCTTGACGTCGAGGTCGGCCGGGAACTCGCCCTGGGCCTTTCCGCGCTCGAGCGTCTCCGCGAAGAGCCGCTCGGTGCGGTCCACCGTCCGCTTCAGCACCGACGCGACGACCGGATCGTGAGGGGCCACCTCGGTCATCGTGTTGACGAGGAAACAACCCCGCCGGGATGCCTTCACGTTCCCGCACGCGGTGGCCGACGAGAAGACGCCGTGGATCGCGGCGCGCGCGTTGGGCTTCGAGAGCTGCGACTTCAGCTCTTCGGCCTCCAACCGGGCGTAACGCTCGAGCGCCGCGACGAAGAGCTTGTGCTTGTCCCCGTAGGTGGCGTAGAGGCTGGCCTTTTGGACTCCCATCGCCCGGGTGAGATCGGTGAGAGACGTCGCCTCGTATCCGCGCTCCCAGAAGGCCTCCATCGCGGCCTCGAGGGCCTCGTCGACGTCGAATTCCTTGGGGCGCGCCATGGCGAAACCTTTCTGAACCGAACGGTTCAGATTATGCCCCGCGCTCGTTCGGCCGTCAAGGCGGCGGACTACGAGGCTGACACGGCGGTGGCGACGTCCGGAGGCGGCGGCATCGCCGCGGCGGCCTTCCGAGCCTGCCGGATCTCGAGGTACGTCGTGATCATCGCCCCGACGCCAAGGAGAGGCATCACGCACCAGTGGAGGATCGGCCCCAGGTAGGGGAACTGGAAGGCGAGGTGCAGCGGGATCAGCCCGACGAGGAGCGCGACGTAGGGGCTCGCCGGGCGGCCGATCGCGTCCAGGATCACGCGTCCCAGCCAGATCGCCACGGGCACACGAGCGAGGTACCAGAGCACGAGGTAGGCAAGGACGTAGATGATCACGAACGGAATCGTCAAGATCAGGATCAGCGAGAGGATCACGGCGATCGTGACGAGCACCGAGACGAACCCGATCCCGAAGCTCCGGAGCGCGTCGCCGCGGATCCTGCCGATGACGGCGTCTTCGTGCGACCGGAAGATGGCGATCAGCGCGCACCCGAAGAGGTAGGAGGCGAGAAGGAAGGCGATCCACTTCCCGAAGCCGAAGCGCGTGACATGGAGCGGGCTCTTCGCCTCGTCCTTCTTCTTTTTCGCCGCCGCCGGCCGTTCGTCGTACGTGACCGTGCCTCCGGCGATCGCCTTCAACGCCTCGTCGATCCGGTTGCGGGTCGAGTAGGCGACGCTCCCGTCGATTCGGGCGCCCTTCTCGATCTGGATCGCGTCCGCGGTGATCTCGGCGTTGCCGGCGACCTTGCCGCCGAGCACGATCGTTCCCCCGGTGAACTGCATCGTGCCGTCGATCGTCCCGTGGTTGACGAATTGGCCCGAGTAGCACTCGACGTTCCCTCGGATGTGAGCCTTGCTCCCCAGCACGAGGTTGCCGCAGGTCACCGACAGGTTCCCGTCGATCGGGCCGTCGATGGTGACGTCCCCCGCGGCGATGCGCGCCGATTTCTTGATCGTGCCGGTCAGGTCGAACTTGCTACCCGCGACGAACACGTCGCCGTTCACGACGCCGGAGATGCGCACCAAGGGGGCGGCGGTGATGGTCAGATCGCCGTCCTGGATGCCCTCGATGTCGACCGCGGGGCTCAAGAGTCTGAAGATGTTCCCCTTGTGGGTCTCCCCGGCGCGCACCGTGACCCCTTTCACGGACTCTCCGGGATTCGGGGCGTCGGGCGGCTCGGGCGGCTCCGGCGGTTCGGGCACGTCCGGGACGTCGATCGAATCGGCGGAATCCTCGGGAGCCGCAGGCGCGGGCACGGCCTTGGCGGGAGGCTTGGGCGCGTTCCCCGCGAGCGCGGGGAGTGCTACCAGGGCGAGGAAGGTGGCGAGCACCCAACGGGCCGGTCCGGCGGAGACTTTCATCGTGCGGCCCTCCTTCCTCGAGGGGGGTTGTAACGCGGCCCCGGGGCCCCCGCAACGGGGTTCCCCGCGAACGGTCGATTCGGCGGGTTGACCGGACGCTACCAGGGGATGATCTCCCTCAGCTTCTGGGCCTGCCGGCGGGAGAGGGGGAGGGGGGTCGACGCCTCGTCCTTCATCACCACCCGGTAGGTCCCGCCGTCCTCCGGGACGATCGCGCCGACCCTGGAGAGGTTGACCAGGTAGCTGCGGTGGATCCGGAAGAACGACCCGTGGAGCAGCTCCTCGAGGTCCCCCAGCGGGCGCTCCACCAGCGCGCGGCCGTCGGCGGTGCGCGCATGGACCAGCTCGCCTTCCGATTCGAACCAGATGACGTCGGCCGGATCCAGGATGAGAATCTTCGCTCCCCGCTTCGCCGGTATCCGGAAGGGGGCGGCGGGACTCCGCGCCCCCGCCCGGATCTCCTCGAGGATCCTCATCATGTCCGCAGGCGGCAGCCCGCCGCTCGCGGTCGCGCGCCGGGCGCGCTCGACCGCTTCCACCAGGCGGTCCTTCGGCACCGGCTTCAACAGGTAGTCGAGCGAGTTCACCTCGAACGCCCGCACCGCGTAATGGTCGAACGCGGTCGTGAAGACCACCTGCGGCACGTGCGCCGCCCGCTCGAGCACTTCGAATCCGTCCCCTCCGGGCATCTGGACGTCCAGCAGCACGAGATCGGGGCGTTCCCGGTCGAGGAGCTCGACCGCTCCGCTGACGTCGCCGGCCTCTCCCGCGACCGAGACGTCCGGGATCACGGCGAGCAGCCGCCGGAGGCGGTCGCGCGCCGGCTTCTCGTCGTCCACGATCGCCACGCGAAGGCTCATGCGGTGCGCTCGCGGGCGGGCGCGGCGTTCGGGACCTTCGCCGCCGCCGGGGCGAGGAGCGGCACCACGATGCGGGCGAGCGCGCCCCGCCCGGCCGGGGACGGGAGGAGCTCGAGCGCCCCGCGCCCGCGCGTGGTCGTGGCGATGCGGCGCCGCACGTTGCCGAGCCCGTGATCGTCGCGGATCAGGGCCGAGGGATCGCCGCCGAATCCGCGGCCGTCGTCTTCGACCTCGACGACGAGGGCACCGTCCGCGACGCGCGCGCGGATGCGGACGGTCCCGCCGCCGGGGACGGGTGCGATGCCGTGCCCGACGGCGTTCTCGACGAGCGGCTGCAGGATCAGCCCCGGAACGCGGGCGGTGCGGGCCGCGGGGTCGATCGCCCAGGTGACGCGAAGCCGTTCGCCGAAGCGCGCCTTCTCGACCGCGAGGTACCCCTCGACGAAGTCGAGCTCCTCGTCGAGCGCGACGTCCACCGCGTGCGCGGCCTTGAAGGTGTACCGGAACAGGTCGGCGAGCGTCTGCACGACGTCGTCGGCCTTCGCGGGATCCTCGGCGAGCAGGGCCGAGATCGTGTTCAGCGTGTTGAAGAAGAAGTGCGGGTTGATGCGCGCTTGGAGGGCGGCCAGCTCCGCGCGGGCCGCCTGCTCGTGGAGCTCGGCCTCGACGAGGCGAACCTCCTCGACCTCGCGGAGCGAATCCGCCAGCTTCCACCGCATCCCCTCGTAGGCGTGCGCGAGCCCTCCCACGATGAGCGCGAGCACGGCGTTCAGCGCGAACACCGCCAGCGTTTGCCTCGGGTTCGAGAGCACGAAGAGCGGGAAGCGCCAGGCGACGAGGCCCGTTCCGGCCGCCGATCCCGCGAGAAGGCCCACGCCGAGGACGACGGTGCGAACGAAGGGTGTCAGGGACCTCAAGATCGGGTAGAGGGCGACCGAGCAGGTGAACACCGTCAACCCGACCACGTTGCCGAACAGGAGGCTGACGAGGAAGAGGACCGGGTCGAGCGGCTTGTCCCGGAAGAGGCCGACCACGAGCCCGACGACGGCGCCGGCCGCGGAGCTGCCGGCGACCCAGAGCAGGACCTGCACCGGAAGCGAGACCGCGCCGCGCCGCCTCATCGGGTGCGCGCGAGCACGAGCGTGATGTCGTCGTGCGGGGTGCCGCCGCCGCTCCACCGCTGGATCTCGTCGACCACGATCGCGACGATGTCCGCGAGCGGCGTGCCGCGCTCGCGGTTCAGGATCTCGACGAGCCGCGCCTCCCCGAATTCCTCGCCGGCACCGTTCGGCTGCTCGATCACGCCGTCGGTGTAGAGCGCGAGGACGTCCCCGATACCCAGCTCGCGCCGCCCCTCGCCGTACAGCGAGCCGGGCATGAGCCCGATCGGCAGGCCGCCCTGCGAGAGCCGCGCGGAGCCGTGAGCCCCGATGTGGATCGGGGGGAAGTGGCCTGCGTTGCTGTAACACAGGCTGCGGTCCTGGGGATCATAGAGGGCGAAGAACAGCGTGGCGTACCGCGACGCGGACGTGGACTGGTGGAGCATCTCATTCAGCCGGCGGCAGACGTCGCAGGGGGGCATCCCCGGGAGCGCCAGCGAGCGGACCGAGGCCTGGAGCCCCGCCATCAGAAGCGCCGCCGGGATCCCCTTTCCCGAGACGTCGGCGATGACGAGCCCGACCCTCCCCTCGGCGAGCGGGAGGTAGTCGTAGTAGTCGCCCCCCACGCCGATGGCGGGGAGGCAGACTCCGGCCAGCTCGAGCCCGGCAATGTGGGGGACCGAACGGGGGAGGAGCTCGCGCTGCACTTCGCGCGCGATCTCGACCTCGCGCTCGAGCGCTTCCTTGGCTCGGAGCGCGCGGAAGTTCGCTTCGAGCTGGCGGCGCATCGCGTCGTAGGTGTGGAGCACGATGCCGACGAAGACCGCCAGAACCGCGTTGATCAAGACGATGACCGCGATCAGCCGGTATTGGTGCAGGAGGTAGAGGGGCTGCGCGGCGACGATCGCGGCCGACCCGGCGACGGTTCCCGTGACGAGGGTGAGCACCTGGAGGACGGCACGAAGAACCAGCGGGAGCTTCGCGTAGAACGGGAAGACGAGCCGGGCCGAGACCAGCGCGGTGAAGCCGACCACCTCGGCGAACAGGACGCTCGACACGAACAGCGGCCGGAATTCGGTCTGCCCTCGCGAAAAGGCGATGCCGGCGGCGACCGCGAACCCGACGAACGCCCACCCGGTCGCCCAGGAGAGCATGAAACGCCAGGCACCGGCCGATGCCGGCGTGGTCCCCGGAAGGGGGGCGGGGAGAGGTCCACCGGACGAGCCGGCGGCGCCCCGTGCCGCCACGGTCACCGACTCGCTCACCGGGGCCTCTTCACGGACATGTGAGACGCACGGAGGCGGCTCATGGTTGCAAGAGCATCCTACACCGCGGCGCGAATGCCG
>JBGQLU010000031.1:0-29466 GCA_041500265.1 Acidobacteriota bacterium
GCGCTGATTCTCTTCCTCCTCTGCATGCTCCTGATCTGGGGTCCGGGACGGTGGTCGGTCGACGCCTACCTCGAGAAGGCGCAGCCGGAGTGATCCGGGCCTGAGATGACCGACGCCGACGAACGCTTCGCGACCCGCGCCGTCCGGCGCAAGGGCCTCTTCCTGGGACTGTCGATCGCCGGCCTGGTCGTCGCCCTGGCTCTCACCGTCCTCTACGCGGTCCTCAAGTGGCGCGACCCCGCCTTCCCGGTCGTCCCCCGCGCGGTCATCATCCTCTTGGTGCTGTTGAACGCCCGCCAGAACCTCCGGCAGTACCGGTACGCCCGGGTCCTCGAGGGGCTGATGAGGACGGACGCCCCGGCCGGATGAGCGCGAGGACGCTCCTGCGCAATCCCTACGTCTGGGGATTCCTCATCGGGATCGTCACCCTGACCGCGATCCGTCCGCTCCTCCGCCACATTCCCGAGCCCCCCCCGGTCCTTTCGACCCTTCCCGAGTTCACGCTGACCGGCATCGACGGGAAACCGTTCGGGAGCCGGGATCTCGCGGGACAGGTCTACATCGTCAACTTCTTCTTCAGCCGCTGCGGATCGATCTGTCCCGCGCTGATGCGCGGGGTCGGCCGTCTCCAGGCGGGGTTCGCGGAGCGCGGCACCGAGGGCATCCGCCTCGTGAGCATCAGCGTCGATCCCGCGTACGACACCCCCGAGGTCCTCAAGGACTACGGGGCGAGCCACGGGGTCGATCCGAAGCGCTGGACGCTCCTGACCGGCGATTCGGAGAGCGTGCGCGCGCTCGTGGTGGACGGCTTCAAGACCCCCATGGACCGCGTTCCCGAGGGCGGGCCGACCCCGGTGGAGGTCGCCCACACCGGGAAGCTCGTTCTCGTGGACGCTCACGGGCGGATCCGGGGGTACTACGACTCGGACGATCTCGGATTGGACGAGGTCTACAACCGCGCGCAGCACGTCCTGCGGCAGGAGAGGGAGCGCCCGGGGTAAACTGCACGGTCCCTCGGGGGTCTCTCCATGCAGCGCGCCGGCCGGATCGGCCTTCTCCTGATCAATCTCGGCACGCCCGAAAGCCCGGACCCGGCGCGCGTGCGCCGGTACCTGCGGGAGTTCCTTTCGGACCCACGGGTCCTGGACATCCCGGCATGGCAGCGCTTCCTGCTGCTGAACCTCGTGATCCTCCCGTTCCGCCCGCGACGGTCGGGCGAGGCGTACGAGAAGATCTGGACGGAACGGGGCTCGCCCCTGCTGGTCTTCACGCAGGCGCTCGCCGACAAGGTACGGACCTCGATGGGGGAGGACGTCGTCGTCGACGTCGCGATGCGGTACGGCGAGCCGTCGATTCGGAGCGCGCTCGCACGCTTCCGGTCGGCGGCCATCGATCGCATCATCGTGTTCCCGCTCTATCCGCAGTACAGCTCCGCGGCGACGGGATCGTCGATCGAAAAGGTCGTCCTGGAGGCGGCGGCGTCTTGGAACACGCCGTACCTTCGATTCGTGCCGCCGTTCTACGATCATCCGGCGTACATCGACGCGTGCGCGCGGGTGATCCGCCCCGTGCTCGAGGCCCGCCGCGCCGACGCCGTGCTGTTCAGCTTTCACGGTCTCCCCGAGCGCCATTGCCGGAAGAGCGACGACACCGGCGCCCACTGCTTCGCGAGCGCGGGCTGCTGCGACCGCATCGTTCCGGCCAACCGGAACTGCTATCGGGCCCAGTGCTTCGCGACGGCCCGGGCTCTCGCGGACCGGCTGCAAGTGGACGAGTCCGAGCGCATCGTCTGCTTCCAGTCCCGGCTCGGGCGGACGCCGTGGATCAAGCCGTATACGGATGAGGTGTTGGCCGAGCTTCCGGGCCGGGGGGTCCGGCGCGCGGTGATCGCGAGCCCCGCCTTCGTCGCCGACTGCCTCGAGACGCTGGAGGAGCTTGGTATCCGTGCGGTGGAGACATTCCGCGCGGCCGGCGGCGAGGAGCTCCGCGTGGCGCCCTGCGTCAACGACGACGATCTCTGGGCCGCCGGGGTCGCCGGGCTCGCGCGCGAGGCGTGGGCATGACTTCCCGCGGAGGCGGCCTGCCGATCGTGGTCGTCGGCGGCGGGATCACGGGGCTCGCCGCCGCGCACCGGATCGTCGAGCGGTTCCAGGACTCCCCGGCGCCGCCGGTCGTCGTACTCGAGTCGGCCGACCGCGCGGGAGGACAGGTTCGGACCGAGCGGGACGGCGCGTACATCTTCGAGGGCGGCCCCGACACGCTTCTGACCCAGAAGCCGTCGGGAGTCGCCCTTTGCGAGCGCCTGGGACTGGGCGCCGACATCGAGGGATTCGACGGGCGGCGCGGGGGCGCGGAGATCCTGCTCGCAGGGAAGCTCGTGCGCATTCCGGACGGGTTTCTCATGATGGCCCCGACCCGGCTTCCGCCCCTCCTCGCCTCACCCCTCTTTTCGTGGCGAGGCAAGGCGCGAATGCTCCGCGAGCCGTTCGTCCCGCCTCGCGGCGCCGGGATCGGCGACGAGAGCTTGGCCTCCTTCGTCGTCCGACGCTTCGGCCGCGAGGTCCTGGACCGCGTTGCGGAGCCCGTAATCGCGGGGCTGTACACGGCCGACGCCGAGCGGCTGAGCCTGCGCGTGACGATGCCCCGGTTCCTCGACCTCGAGGCGCGGGACGGAAGCGTCACCCGGGGCTTGCGCCGGGCGTCGCGCGCCGCGTCGCGCGGTCCGTTCGGGCACGGGACGGGGCGTCGCGGCGGGTTCGTCACCGTCCGGGGAGGCCTGTCGCGGATCGTGGACGCGCTCGTCGGCCGCCTCCCGGCCGGCTCGCTCCGGACGGGGGCCCAGGTCGCGGCGCTGGAGCGATCCGAGGCCGGAGAATGGACGGCCCACCTAGCCGGCGGGACCCGAATCCGCGCCGCGGCCGTTCTGCTCGCCTGCCCTGCCTTCGAGGCCGCCCGTGCGATCCGCGGCCACGACCCGGCGCTCGCGGGCACGCTCGATGCGCTCAGCTACGCGCCGTGCGCGACCGTCAATCTCGCCTACCGGCGGTCGCAGGTCGGCGGCGATCGCCACTCGTTCGGCTTTTTCGTCCCACGGAGCGAAAACCTTCCGATCCTCGCGTGCAGCTATGTCAGCGACAAATTCGAGGGTCGAGCCCCGGAGGGGGCCGTGGTGCTGCGCGCGTTTCTGGGCGGCGCCCTCCGCCCGCACGTCGTCGACGAGGACGACGAGCGCCTCGGGGCGATCGCTCACGAGGCGCTGCGCGGGCCGCTCGGCATATCGGGAGAGCCGGCCGCCGCGAGGGTGAGCCGCTTCCCTCGCGGGATGCCTCAGTACGAGGTCGGCGCGGCATCCTGGATTCGAGAGATCGCCGCGCACGTCGCCCGCCACCCGGGGCTCGACGTCGCGGGGAGCGTGGCCGGCTCCGTGGGGCTCCCCGATTGTATCCGGTCGGGGGAGGAGGCGGCCGATCGCCTCTACGACGTGCTCCGCGTCTATGACGCGGGGGCCGCGGCGTCTCGCGTCGCGTACCACGCGAACCAGAACGCGTAGAGACCGACGGCCGGCACGGCTCCGGACGGACCCACGACCTCGAGCCGCCCCCCGTCCGCGTCCACCGGCAAGGGGGTGACGCTCCAACCCCCTCCGGGCCGAGGCGAAGCGAAGACGACGGTCTTGAGAGGAAGCCCTGGCGGCGGCATCGGATCGACGGGGAAGCGCACCTCCTCGGAGTTGAGATACGACCCGTACACGTCGCTGCCGTAGCGGGATTCCTCGCCGGCGACCGGCGCCAGGATCGTGGATTCCGGATGGGCGCGCGCCCAGTCTTCGAAGCGGCAGAGCGCCATCGGCACGAGAGCCAGCGTCGCGCCGCGCGCGGCGGCTGGGCCCGTGAGCGCTCGGGCCTGGAGTTGGCTCCACAGGCTCTCGCCGCGATGCCCCGGACGCCGGTCGTACATCAGGAGGTTCGACTGGTAGAGGAGCCCGGACACGCCGAAGGAAAGGACCTCGCCGCCGGACCGACGGTCGAAGACCGCAATCCCCGCCGAGAGGGGGTTGTAGGTGACGGCGATCGGAATCCCGCCGACCGTGTCGTTGGCGATCTCATGCCAGACCAGCACGCGGAGCGGATAGGCGCGCGCTTCGCCGTTCAAGAGGACGCCGATCACCTTGTCCGAGCCGACGACGTATTTCCCGCGGCCGACCGGCGGGAGTCCGGCGAGCCCCGAAACGGGCAGCACGCCAGGGGCTTCGAGCGCCGGAAGGGCGTCGGCCACCATGCCGCTGGTGGCGATGCGGGATTCGGGAACGAGCGCGTGTCGGAGCTCGAAGCCGTAGCTGGCCGCGGTCCGGCCATCTCCCCGCGGCCGCTCCCGCCCCGGGCGCCAGAGCGGGGCCAGATTCCAGAGCGTCCCGGCGATCGAGACGGCGATCGCCAGCGTCAGGACCCAACCGCCGCTGCGGAAGGTGAACAGCCGTCCGGGGTGCGCGGCATCCATCGGCCGTCACGGTAGCAGCCGGAGCGGCCGTTTGCGCGAAACCGGCGCCGAGGCTGTAATGCCCGTGGCTCCCTATCCCGGAGACTCCCCGATGACCCCTCCTCCCTCCGTCCGTGGCGCCGCCCGCTCGGCGCTGACGATCCTGCTCGTTCTCGGTCTCGGGATCGCCGTGTACCTCGTCCGGCACCACGAGAGCCAGGTCTACGGGGATGCGTCGGTCGTCCTCGCGAACTGCCCGCAGAACGAGACGGTCAATTGCGAGCTCGTCAACACGAGCGCGTGGTCCGAACTGTTCCACGTGCCGATCGCCGCCTTCGCGATTCCGACCTACGCGACCGCGCTCGTCCTTCTCTGGGGAGGCCTGCGGCGGCCGCCGTTCCTGGCGTACGTCTTCGGGATCGGCCTGCTCGCATCGCTCTACTCGGTCTTCCTGCTCTGGGTGTCGTCGGTGAAGATCGGATTCGTCTGCCTGTGGTGCCTACGCCTCTACGGGATCAACCTCGCCCTCCCGGTCCTCGCGGGCGTGGCCGCCTGGCGGTCGCCGCGCGCCATGATCCAAGAGGCGCTCTCCGATCTGCGCCTCCGGCCGGCGACCCTCAGGACGGCGCTCGTGACTTTCGCGGCGCTCCTCGCCGTCACGATCGGAGCGCAACAGGCCTACCGGGTCGAGCTGAAGCGGGAAGCCGCGGCGGCGCGAGCGCGGATCGAGCAGGAGGGAGGGCCCTTGGTTCCAGCGGTCCCCCAGGGTTCAGGGGAGTCGAGCGCCGTCGCGGTCCCGTCGCTAGGCGGCGCATCGGGTTTGGCACTCGCGGCGATCACGCCCCCCGCCCCCCCGGGCGCGGCCGCGGCGACCGCCGCTCCTCCCGAGGCCTATCGCCTCGCGGGTCCGCTGCGCCGTCTGACCGCCGGGAAAGGCGAGGTGAGGGGTGAGCCGTTCGATCTTCAGGGGCGCCTAGGAAAGGGGACCCCGATCGGTCTGATCTTCTGGGCGCCCGGCATTCAAGCGTCCGAGCGCGCGCTCGTGGATCTGTCGAAGGCCCTCCGGAAGGACGCGCCGAAGCTCGAGCTGTACGCCGTCTCGGGGCGGCGCGACGACCAACGGGACGAGGAGATCTTCGAGGGCTTCGCGATGCTCGGCGTTCCGGACGACCTCCCCCTGCTGGTCGACGACAAGTTCGCCGTCTCCGCGGGGCTGACGACCGAGGACGTGCCGGACCTCGCGCTGTTCAGCGCGACGGGCGCGCTCGTGGTCGCGAAGATCAAGACCATGGATCAGCTGCTGGTGACCGACAAGGGGAACGTCCCGGCCGGGGAGATCGTCAAGCGCGTCGCCTCGGGAGAGGCGTTGCCGCAGATCAAGCAGATGCACCCGGTCTATCCGTCGGCGGAGCTCATCGGCGCGCGCGCCCCGGCGTTCACCCTCAAGAAGCTCGGGAGCGACGAGATGTTCTCGTTTTCCGGGAAGCCCGCCTCAGGCCGCCCGGCGCTGGTGATGTTCTGGTCGCCGACGTGCAAGCACTGCCAGCTCGAGATCCCGCAGCTCGTTACGTGGGTGGCGGCCCACCCGGGAACGGTGGACATCGTCGGCGTGACGATCTGGAAGCGCGACCGGCCGGGGCAGCCTTCGTTCCGGACGATCACCCAGAACTACGTGCGCGAGAGGGGAATCTCGTGGACGATCGTCGAGGACGCCGACGGGGCCGTAGCCGATCTCTACGAAAACGTCTCCACCCCGACGACCTTCTTCGTCGCCCCGTCCGGCCGCGTGACCGGCGTTTGGTACTACCCGCACCCGGAAGGCATCGACAAGCCCATGGCCGACGAGCTCGGCCGCCTGCGCGCCGCTCCCGCCGACCTGCGAGCGGTCGAACGCCGCGCCGCGCCGACGCTCTCGATGTCATTGATGGGGGCGGACGGGAAGCGGATTGACGCCGCCTCGCTGATGGACAAGCCGGCGATCGTCCATTTCTGGGCGACGTGGTGCAAGCCGTGCGTCGCCGAGCTACCGAGCCTGCTCGCGGCACGCGCGTCGCTCGAGAAGGCGACCGGCGGGCGCCTGGTCTTGGTCTCGGTCGAGAATGAAGCATCCGGGAAGCAGATCGCGCAGTTCGCCAAGACCCTCGGCACCGCGTTCACGTCGTACCGCGCGCCCAAGGGCGGGGTTTACGACAAGATCGATCCCTCCTACCGGGTTCCGCGAACCTACCTCGTGGCCCCCGGTGGCCGCGTGGTCGGGTCGCTTTCGGGAGGTCAGGACTGGAGCGATCGGGAGCTGGCGGAGCGCGTGCGCTCGCGGTTGGTCAATTCCCCCTAGAATGGCGGATCTCCGGGGAGGGGATCCGATGGACGGCGCGTTGTCCGGGCCCGCGGGGCGGCCGAAGGCTCTTTCCGACATCCTCGCGCTCGGGTTCGGAACCACCGTGGCGATGTGGGCGGTTGGATACGCCACGCGCCTGCCGGTCGTGCAGATGCCGGCCCCCGTCGTGCTCGTGGCGCTGCTGGCGGTGCTCGTGCTCGGCGGGTATGCCGCCGGCGCGTGGGCGTCCCGCGGCGTGGCGGGCGGAGTCTACGCGGGCGCGTTGGCTGGCTTCTTGAACCTCCTTGTCCTCGGAAGCTTTCTGAGTGCCAGGGATCGTCCGAACGAATTGCTCCCGGGGGCGGCCCTCTGGATCCCCGGCTCCATCGCGGTCTCAGCGGCTCTGGGGGCCGCGGGAGCCGCGGTCGGCGCCAGGCGCCGTCGCGAGGCCGTCCCGGCACGCTGGACCCACCTGTTCGCGTGCGTGGCGGTCGCGGCCACGTTCCTTCTCCTGATCGCAGGGGGTCTGGTCACCTCGAACAAGGCGGGGCTCGCCGTCGTCGATTGGCCGAATTCCTACGGCTACAACATGTTCTTGTACCCGTTCTCGCGGATGACGGGGGGGATCTACTACGAGCATGCCCACAGGCTGCTCGGGGCGCTGGTGGGGCTCACCACGTTCGCGCTGATGGCGGTTCTCTGGCTGACCGGGGAACGCCTCTGGGTCAAGCGGCTGGGCACGCTCGCCGCGGTCCTCGTCGTCGTGCAGGGGATCCTGGGCGGCAAGCGCGTGACGGCGACGAACATCTACCTCGCGGTCGTTCACGGGGTGACCGCGCAGATCTTCTTCTCGCTCCTCGTGGCGCTCGCCGTGGTCACCTCACCGGCGTGGCGGTCGGACGCCTCCGGCACCTCGACCCCGAGGGCCGCGGGGGAGCGGCGGCTGGCCTCGATCGCGCTCGTGGCCGTCATCCTCCAGATCGTCTTCGGCGCGATCCAGCGGCACCTGGCGATCGGGCTGATGCTCCACATCGCCTCGGCGTTCGTGGTGGCGATCCTCCTGGTCGCCTCGGGAATCCGCGCGTGGGGGTTCTACCAGGAGGACACGATCCTCCGCCGGTCGGGACTGACGGTCGTGGTCATGACCATCGTCCAGTTCGGTCTGGGTTTTTCGGCGTGGATCGTGCGCGGGGCCTGGGAGAACGGCGCCGTGTCCGAGGCGTGGAAGGTCGCGGCCACGACGCTCCACCAGGGGACGGGGGCGCTCGTGCTCGCCTCGATCGTGGCGTTGCGGCTGTGGCTCTCCCGGCGGCTGATCGACGAGGCGCCCGCGGCTACTTGATCGCCCGAGCGAGCGCCTCGCACCCCAAGTCGGTGAACACCTTCACGAGCAGCGCCTTGGACGACGCATCGGCCGCGTCGGCGCGGAGGGCCGAATCGAGGAGGGGGATCGCGAGGACGAGCTGCCCGGAGTCGATGAGACCCTTGGCGAGCCCCTTGGCCGCGTCCGATCGCGGTCCCGCGGTGCCGGCGAGGGCGAACAAGTTCGCGACGTCCGCGACCCCCTTGTTCGACGACGGGCTCGGCGCCGCAAGGTCGCGGAAGAGCGGGACGGCGGCCTTGGGATCGATCGCGTACGCCGCGGCCGCCGATGCGAGCGCATCCCCGTCGAGCCGGGTCAACCGGTGGACGGCGTCCCAGGCGCTCTGCGCGCGCGGGTAATCCCGGAGAAGCATCGCGGCGGTCGCCCGCGTCCGCGCGGCGCGTACGTCCTTGGGCGCCGACCGGACGGCACGGTCGAGAGCTGCGAAGGCCTCCGACTTCCGCCCGAGTCGCGTGAGCACGTTCCCGTAATCGGACTGCACGTCGGCATCTCCGGGGTAGGCGTCGGCAACCGGAGCCATCAGGGCCGCTCCTCCTTCGATGTCTCCGCGCTTCACCCGCTCGGCGCCGTAGGCGACGAACGTCTTGGCCTCCGCCGGGCTCTTCGGGAGCTTCGCCATCGCATCGGCGATCGCCAACTTCGCGCGGTCGACCCGCGATGCGTCGGTCAGGAGGTAACATTGGAGGACCCTGACGTCCTCGCGGGCGGGAGCGCGCTTGATCCCTTCGTTCAGGTGGAGCTGCGCCTCCTCGAACAGCCCCGCGTCGTACCCGACTTGAAGCGGTCCGTCGTCGACACCGCCGCCGGGGACCGTGACCGCCCCCTTGGCGAGGTCGTCCTTCGAGACCTTGACGTTGACGAGGTGATTGAACCGCCGGGCTTTGACGCCGAGCGCGCGAGCGAGCGCGAGCCTCGTGTCGACGTCGTCGGGTTTCGCCGCCACCGCCGCCCGCCCCGCGTCGATCGCGTCGTCGACCTTCCCCGCCTTCGTCAGCCCTTCGATCTCGGCAGCCGAGGTGGTTTGGGCGGGCCGTGCGGGCGGCGTCGCCGTGAGGGAAGCGATCAGCAGCGCGGAGAGGAGCATCGGGGGATCCTCGAGGGGCAAAGCTCCGAGTATACGGTTTGGGGAGGAGCGCGCCAATTCCGCCGGGGCTGGTAGAATCCGGGGTCCAGAGGACTCGAATGCCGCGATCGAAATTCGTCCTGGTCGGCCTCCTGTTCGCCCTCGTCGTCGCCCTTCCGGCACGTGCCGAGGGAAACTTCATCCTCGACGAATATAACGTCGATACGATGGGCGGTCCCGACAACGCGCGGGTCGCGCTCGGGCTCTCGTTCGGCGACGGCTACGGCAACGGGTGGTGGTGGAACGCCGGGGCGAGAGCGTCGTGGCTACGCTGGCAGGTGGACGTCCCGACCCAGAAGGGGCTCGGGCTCGGCGGGACATTCGGCGGAGGGTGGCGCCCCGACAAGACCGTGTCCCCGTATGCCCAGATCACGCTCGACCGAGCCTTCTCGGTCGGCGGCGTCATGGATTGGCTCACGACCCTTCATGCCGGCGCGCGCGTGCGCGTCACCCCCGACCCGCGCGAGCACTTCACGATGACCTTCTCGGTCTATCACGCCCAGTCGATCGGCGGCGACGGTCCCTCGAAAGGGGACTTCGGGATCGCGGTGCTCTATTCGGCGGCGTTGCAGGCGAAGAAGCGCTAGGTCGCGTCGCGCGATCAGAGCGACTCGACCAGCTTCTTGAACCTCTCGTCCTCGCGGATCGCGGCGAGGTCCGAGTCGGATTCGAGGCGGCCCTTCCCCTTGTATCCGGCGTGGATCGCCTGCTCGATGGCGGCCAAGGCATCGTCCTTCTTGCCTTGGAGGGCGTAGGCGCACGCGAGATTGTAGAGGGCGCTCGACCGCATGGAAGCGAACTGCGAGGCGTGGCGCGCCGCAGTTACGGCCCCCGCGAGGTCGCCCGACACCTGGAGCGAGGCGCCGAGGCGATACCAGGCGTAGGCGTCCCCGGGGTTGGCGGCGACGATCACCCGGTAGGCGGCCGCCGCCTCGCGCGGGCGTCCTTCGTCCTCGAGGATTCGGGCCTGCTGCACCGCTCGGCCGGGAGCGTCCAGGCTGGGGTTCAGCTGCGTGTAATGCGTGGCCAGGTACGCCTCGGGAGTCCAGTGGTACTCCATATAGCGCGCGGTGCGGTCGGCGACCTGCCGGCCGAGAAGGCGCGCCACGACGTGCAGCGATCCGTCGATTCCCGCCGACACGCCCGCGGTCGTGACCACGCTTCCGATGTCGATGAAGCGGCGTCCGTCTTCGATGCGCGCCGTTGGGACCGCCTCGCGAAGACGGCCGATCGCACCGTACCAGGTCGTCGCCTCCTTGCCGTCGAGGAGCCCCGCCTTCGCGATGACAAAGGCCCCGGTGCACACGGTCAGCGTGGGGTCCGCATGGGCGGCGGTCGCCTTGACCCACGCCATGAACCTGGGATCGTCCGACATGGCACCCGAGGAGCCGCCCGGGATCACGAGGACGTCTGCCTTGGGCGCGTCGTCGATCGAGAACTCGGGCGTGATCTTCACGAACCCCTGGCTCACGACGGGCTGCTTGGTCGCACCGACGGTGTAGACGCGGAACGCGTCCGAGCCGCGGGACTCGCCGAACCCGGCCGCCGCCGCGAACACCTCGGACGGCCCCGCGAAGTCGAGGATCTCCATCCCCTCGTAGACGACGATCGCGACGTTGCGCGTGTACGGCGGCTCGGGGGCGACGGGCTTCTCCCCCGACGCGAACGCGGTGAGGGTTTCGAGCGCGAGAAGGCTGATGGCGAGAAGTCGCAATGTCATGACCGTTCTCCTTGTCGCGTCAATGGACGTCGGCGTGACGTCCCTCGCTCCGCCACGCGGAGGGAGGCGTTCCGAAGGTCTGCTTGAAGAGGCGGCGGAGCTGCCGAGCATCGCTGAATCCGCAGCGCGACGAGATGCTCTCGAGCGTGAGGCCCGGGTCGAGGAGGAGGTCGCGCGCCACCTGGAGGCGCACCCTTTGCGCGAAGGCGTTCGGCGTGATGCCGGTCGCCCGCCGGAAGACACGGGTCAGGTGGCGCGGGCTCATCGCGGCGATCTTCGCCAGCTGCTCGATCGAGAGCTTGCGCTCGGGGTGCGCCACGAGCGCGTCCTGGACGCGGTGAATTCCCGGGTGGAGGTGGGTCCGGTGGTCGAGGTAGATGCTCGACTGATCCCGGTCGCCCGATCGCCGAAGGTAGACGACCATCTCCCGGGCCACGGCCGCGGTGAGGATCGGGCCGTGGCGCTCCTCGAGCAAGGCCAGCGCCATGTCGACCCCCGCGGTGACGCCGGCGCTCGTCACGATTCCGCCGTCGCGGACGAAGAGGCGATTGTCCGCGACCCGCGCGCGCGGGAATTGCCTCGCCAGCCGGTCCGTCAGCTTCCAGTGGGTGGTGCAGTCGCGGCCGTCGAGCAGCCCCGCGTTCCCGAGCACGAACGCCCCTGTGCAGATGGAGCAGATCAGGGCGCCCGCCTCGTGCGCCGCGCGCAGCCAAGCGACGGGGGCGTGGGAGAGCCGGTCGAGTGTCGAGGATTCGATCCCCGGCACGAGCACCATGTCGCCGGGCTCGAGATCCGGGAGCGGATCGAGGTTCGCGAGAACGAGCCCCTGCGCGCTTCGCGCCTCCGTCGCAATGCCGCAGAAGGCGATCCGGTAATCGGTTCCGTGCTCGTTCGCCTCGTAGAACGTCTGGACCGGGCCGCCCAGGTCGAGGAGGTGAACGTCGGGGAGGACGAGAACAGCCAATCTCGGCATAAGGCCTCCGATGGCGAGCACAGGAAGTATCCATCGAAATATCGACAGATTTCAGGCCTCGCCCGGACGATCTTCGGACTTTTCTGGCCATGATTGAGCGGAGGTGTCGCCCGGCCCGCGGGCAGGCCACCGCCGGCGCGGACCGTCATCGGCGCGAGGTGGCAGGCGAAAACGGAGGAAGGAGGACCTACCGGGCTGGCGAGAGCACGATCGAGCCGGCGGCCTGCAGCGCCTTCATCAGCTCGGCCCCGTTGAGCTTGCGCCCCGCGCGGTCGTAGTTCACCGCGTAGGTCCCCGTGTCGCCCACCGTCGAACCCGGGCGGAAGAACCACAGCGAGCTCACCCGGCCGTTCAAGCCGTAAGGGGCGAGGTCGGGCACGTCTTTGGCCGAGACGACGAGGCGGCCGGGGAAGAGGCCTTCGTTCTCGGGATGCTCGGTCACCAAGACGACCGCACCGTTCATCACCGAGACCGCGCCGATTTTGTTGTCGGGAAGCCCGCTGAACTCGAACGCGGGCACGGCATCGCAGACCGCGATGTGGAATCCCTCGTAGAACCCCGGCGCGCCGAAGGCGACTTCGTGAGCGACCGCATAAGGTTCCCGGAGGTTGCAGGAGTCGGGGTTCGTGACCGGGTAGTTCGTGGTTGCCGCCGGGGCCGCGGCGAAAGCCGCGAGAACGGCCGGCACGGCAATGGCTCGGAATGAGGCCCGCAGGCTCCGTCTGAACATGCTCGAACCCTCCGCCCAAAGGCGTCGAAACGGACCCCCTCAACTTCATACGACCAAAGCACCCCGCGCGCTACCATGTCCGGCCGCCCACGGGACAGGAGGAATCGATGGAGACGAGGATGCTGGGCCCGCTGCGCGTTTCGGCGCTCGGCCTCGGATGCATGGGGATGAGCGAATTCTACGGCTCGCGTGACGATGCGGAGTCGGTCGCCACGATCCATCGGGCGCTGGAGCTCGGCATCACGCTCCTCGACACCGCCGACGCCTATGGCCCCTACCTCAACGAGGAGCTCGTGGGACGGGCGATCCGGGGGAAGCGGGACCGGGTCGTCCTCGCGACCAAGTGCGGGATCGTCCGCGACCCCGCGAATCCCTCGTTCCGCGCGGTCAGCGGGCGCCCTGCGTACATCAAGGCCTCGTGCGAGGGCAGCCTGAAGCGGCTGGACGTCGATGCGATCGACCTGTACCAGCTCCACCGGGTCGATCCCGACACCCCGATCGAAGACAGCGTCGGCGCGATGGCCGAGCTCGTCCGCGAGGGGAAGGTCCGCGCGATCGGCCTTTCGGAGGCCGGCCCCGAAACCCTCCGTCGAGCCCATCGGGTCCAACCGCTCGCTTCGGTCCAATCGGAGTACTCGCTCTGGACGCGCGACCCCGAGGCCGGCGTCTTGGCGACCTGCCGCGAGCTGGAGATCGGGTTCCTCGCGTACAGCCCGCTCGGGCGCGGCTTCCTGACGGGGCAAATCCGGCGATTCGAGGATTTCGAGCCGAACGACTACCGCCGAAGTACTCCGCGCTTCCAGGGGGAGAACTTCGAGAAGAACCTCGAGCTCGTCGCACGGGTCGCGGATCTCGCCCGGGGGAAGGGGTGCACGGCGTCGCAGTTCGCGCTGGCGTGGGTGCTCTCCCGAGCGGATCTCATCGTGCCGATTCCGGGAACCAAGCGGCGCAAGTATCTCGAGGAGAACGCGGGCTCGCTCGGCGTGACCGTGACCGCCGCCGATGCCGCGAGGCTCGACGAGATCCTTCCCCCCGGCGCCGCCGCGGGGGCGCGCTATCCCGAACAGTTCATGAAGGCGGTGAACCGGTAGCGTCAGCGCGGACCCACGCGGCCCGCACGCACGGCGAGCGGCCAAGATACTTTTCGACGGGCGGAAGGATCGCCCCAGGTCGGAGCGAGGGACTCCTTCAACGCGGGCAGGGGATCCGATCCCGTCGCGCTTCGGTAGCGCTGCGTCGCCGACCAGGTCCCGAGGTAGCCGCACAGGTCGTGGAGGCTCCAGGAAGCCTCCATGTGGGCGGAAGGGAGAGCGATCTCATCGAACGGAAAGTCGATGTCCCGGTACCCGGATTCGATCATCGCGCGCTCCGGGGGCCAGTAGGGGCCGACGGTGTCGCGGTAGTAATGCAGGAGGAGGGCGTCCACGGCGGGATCGATCTCGGTCAGGTTGTAGCACCACACCGCGAGGACGCCGCCTGGGGCGAGGACGCGCCGGACCTCGGCGAAGAACGCCGGCACATCGAACCAATGGATGGCCTGCGCCACCGTGATCAGCGCGGCGGAGCCGCCCGTAAGCCCGCTCGCCTCAGCCGGAGCTCGCGAATATCGAACGCGGGGGTGCGGCTCGGCGGCGGCGAGCTGCTGCTCGCTCGCGTCCGTGGCGGCGACGGCGTCGAAGTGGTCGGCAAGAGCCACCGCCGCCTGACCGCTCCCGGTGGCGCAGTCCCACGCCAAGCGCCGGTGCGGCGCCAGTGCCGCGAGCGAGGCGAAGAGGGCGGCCGGGTAGCGTGGCCGGTATGTCCGGTAGTCCGGCGCGACGGAGGAGAAGTGGTCCGCGAAAGCATCCGAAGCCATGCGGATCCACACGATAGCATCAGAACGGCGCCAGCACGTCCTCGAGGTCGGGCTTGCCGATCTCCTGCAGCTCGTAGCTGACGCGGAGCGCGGGCTTCGTGATCGAGATGATCCTCCGCAGGTCGATCGGGGTCGCGATGAGCACGAGATCCACCGGGCAGCGCTCGATCGTCGCCTGGAGGTCGCGCATCTGCTCGTCTCCGTACCCCATGGCGGGAAGGAGCGTCCCGATGTTCGGGTACTTCGCGAACGTCTCCGAGATCGTGCCGACGGTCCACGGTCGCGGATCGACGATCTCCGAAGCACCGTACTTCATCGCTGCGATCACGCCGGCGCCGTACTTCATCTCCCCGTGGGTCAGCGTCGGTCCGTCCTCGACGGCGAGCACGCGCCGGCCTCGAATCATCGTGGCGTTCTCGACCAGGATCGGCGAGGCGGCGTCGATGATGACGGCGGCCGGGTTGACCTCGCGCACCGCCTTGCGAACCGCGGCGATCCCCGCCTCGTCGGCGGTGTCTTCTTTGTTGATGACGACGACGCCGGCGCGGCGCAGGTTCGCCTCGCCGGGATGGTAGGAAGTCTCGTGCCCCGGCCGGTGCGGGTCCGCGACCACGATCTCGAGATCGGCGGCGTAGAAGGGGAGGTCGTTGTTCCCTCCGTCCCACACGAGAACGTCGGCCTCTTTTTCGGCTTCGGCCAGGATCGCGCCGTAATCGACGCCGGCGTAGATCACGCCGCCCGCCGCGATGTGCGGCTCGTACTCCTCTCGCTCCTCGATCGTGCAGCGGTGCCGGTCGAGGTCGTCCAGGGTCGCGAAACGCTGCACCTTCTGGCGGACGAGATCCCCGTACGGCATCGGGTGGCGGATCGCGACCACCCGGCGGCCCTTCGAACGGAGGATCGTGCAGACCTTCCGGGTCGTCTGACTCTTTCCGGCGCCCGTGCGCACCGCGCAGACGGAGACCATGGGGACCTTCGCCTTCAGCATGCTCGCGTTCGGACCGATCAGCCGGAAGTCCGCGCCCGCCGCCAGGACGATCGAGGCCTTGTGCATCACGTTTTCGTGCGAAACGTCGCTGTAGGCGAACACGACTTCGTTCGCGCCGAGGTCGCGGATGAGCCGTGTCAGCTCGGATTCGGGGTGGATCGGGATCCCCTCCGGATACAACGCTCCCGCGAGCTCGGGCGGATAGCGCCGCCCGTCGATGTTCGGGATTTGCGTCGCGGTGAACGCGACGACGCGGTATCGGGGGTCGTCGCGGTACACGACGTTGAAGTCGTGGAAGTCGCGCCCCGCGGCGCCCATGATGATGACTCGCGTTTCCATCGCGACCTCCCCGTCCAAAGTAGGGCCCATCAGACCACGCGCGCCGGAATCACAGCGGAGCGACTCGGTCGTGAGACGCGGGACCCTTCCGGCTCGGGGTCCCCGGGGCCTTTCCGACCCTGACGATCGCCGAAGCGCGCAGCACCTTCCCTGTGGAGGTGGCCGCCTCCGCGACGACGTTGATCGTCGTGGAGGCGGCGTCCGGGACACCGAGGCTCACCGAGAGGTGCTTAGCCGGGACCTTCGGCGTGACGATCAGCGGGTCCGTCCCGACGAACGCGATCGTCAACGTGACCACCGGCGCGGCGCAGTCGACGTCGACCTCGATCGCCGTTCCCTGGGCTACGGATTCGGCGGGTACGTGGAGGTGCATGCCGCGGGAGGCGCCGTGCGCACGAACGGCCGTCGGGAGCGCGGCCGCGGCGAGGAGCGCTTCGACGACGAGGCCCAGGACGCGGCGCCGGCGGCTCATTTCACCAAGTAGAAGTGGCTGACGCCGTCGCCCAGGACGAAGTCGTCGAACGCCGCCGCCGGCTGCTCGTCGTCGGGGGTCACCAGGCCACGGGTGAACGGAGCGTCGTCGGCGCGGTCCACCGAGTACGGCGAGACGCCGCCGATCCAGTGGAGCTTGACGGCGCCCGTTCCCGGATCCTTGTCCACGAACAGGGTGATCGGCGCCCAGCTCTTCGCGGCGCGCACGCGCACGGTCGCGGTCTGATAGGGCTGGAGCGGAACGAGGACGGCGCCATTCGACATGTCGAGCGCCGCGCCCCCGGCGTTTTCGTTCTGCGGCGCGACCTCGGGGCTCGACAGCACGAACGTCTGCGATGCGATCGTCGCCGTCGTCGGGGCGCCGGTCAGCTCGGTCATACGGAAGATCAGGCCGTCGCCGTCGTCCGCATTCTTGACGGTGTAGAGGAGCGTTCCGGGGGGATCGGCGGAAAAGAAGCTCGCCGCCCCGCCGGGGAGGTTACCCGGACGGCGCGCCAGAAGACGCGTCTCGAGCGTGTTCAGCGCCTCGAAGCCGAACCGGCTGGCTGAGGCGGGGTCGAACCCCGGCCCGGTCGCGCGGATCACGTGCGTCGATTTCAGGATCGACGGCGCCCCCGGCTCGATCGTGTACGGCCCGATCGTCCCGTCGGTGAACTGGTACTCGTCCGTTTTGTCCTCGAGGCGCGAGAGCAGGAGGGCGTTCGAGTGCGGCCAGGACGGGAAGGCGATCGTGTTGAAATGCTCGAACGCGTGCGCATCGACGGCGTCCACGGCGCAGAGCGCCCCTTTCGTGCCGTCCCAGAACGCCAGCGTGTGCTCCGCGTTGTGCCAGTCGAAGTAGTTGTCCCGCTGGAAGCCGTCGGAGAGCGGATCGAGGAACCGGGTGGTCGTCTCGGACCGGATTTGGAAGCCGTGGATGTCGAAAGGGAGCGTCACCGTCCAGGCTTGCGACGCCGTCTGGTGGTTGACGTAGGGCATCAGCGCGCGGTCGAGCGTGTTGTCGATCTCGACGCGGTCCTCGCCGCGGTACAGCCGGTAAGTCGACCCGGTGTGGGGCGAGCCGGTCCGGCTCACGGTGAGCGAGGCCGCCACCGGGCCGGTCCAGCCGACCGCCGAGGTCGCGGAGGCCGGAGGGCTCGCCACCGGTGCGGCGCCCCCGTCGGCCTGCGACTTGGTCGAGCTGGCGAGCTGGTTGAACCGGTACGGAGAGGAGGCGTCGATCATCTCTTTCCCGCGCGTCTTGTCGTACAGGCTCGTCAGCGCTCCCGTCGCCGGGTCCACCAAGAGGCGGTAGAAGTCGTTTTCGAGAGTCGTCGCGGTGACCGTCAGCATCCCGGCGGGAACCGCGGACGGTGGTCCGGAGACGAGGTCGAACACCTTGTACCCCATCGACGGCACGCCGGTCGCACGGAACAGGATCTCCGACGTCGGATCGAGGCGCTGATAGGGGAGTTCCAGGGACGTCACCCGGTCGACGACCCGGAACGCCGTGCCGTAAACCTCCGGTGGGAGCGCGATGCGGGCGACCCCGTCCCTCGCGCGACCCAAAGAGTTGACGACGGCGACCGCGTTCCCCGCCGCCGGCAGATCGGAGAGCGCCCGGTCGAGCCCCTGAGCGGCGAGCTGGTGCGAGGCGTCCTGCGCGCTATGGGCATACCCGAGGTGAATCGTGTTGTTCCGGTCCATCTCCTCGGGAGTGAAGTACCCGTCCCAGCCGCCCGCCCCGGAGTGCTCGTCGACCTGGAGCATGTTGCGGTACATCGCATCCACCGCGTCGCGCGGGGCGGGCGCTCGGTCCAGCACCGATCCGGCGGCGAGAAGCGTCTCGGCCGCCCTCGCGTGACGGTGAGCATCGCGCACCATCCTTTCGGTGTTCTGAGCGATCGCGTGGCTGTTCGACCAGGCGGCTCCGAAATCCCCGCTGAACGACGGGAACGCGCCCGGGCCGTGCACCGCCAGCATGTGGTCGAAGAACTCGTCCGGGGTGGCGAGGACGAATTTCGGATTCTGGTAGGCGGCGTTCCACTGGTTGACGAGGTCCCGCTGATGGAACGCCTGGTAGCTGTTGTCGAACGCTCGCATCATGAGGAAGTCGGTCCAGTCGTACCCGGCCTCCTCGTTTTCCGGGAGCTTCTTTCCCAGCTTCGAGTGGAGCGCCGCGAGGTCGTCGAAGAATGAGAACCCGTAGTCGAGCCCCTCGGCGTACGAATCGAAGGTCACCCACGACAGGACCTTGCTCCCGTCGGGACCGACCCACCAGAAGGGGCGGTCGCCGTGGTTCGGCGAGAGAAGCCTCCCTCCGAACGGGGTGTTCATCCCCCCGACGTAGAAGTCGATGCCCGAGCGCGAGAGGATCTCGGGGAGGGCGAACGTCGCGCCGGGAACGTCGTCCTGGACGTAGGTGCGCAGCGGAAAGGCGTGCTCGCGCGCGAACCGCGACGACCAGTAGACGTTGCGGGTCATCTCCTCGTGCCCCGCGGTCGTCGTGTGAAGGCTGGCATACCCCGCGCCCAGGCGGAGCCGGCCCTCCTGGAGCTTGGCGACCATGTTCTGGCGCTCGGTGTCCGTCGATCGCTCCCACCAGCGATCGAGATCCCACGCCTCCTCGATCTGCCACCGGTAGGCGGGATCGGCGTCGAGGTTCGCGAGCACTTGATCGAGCGAGTCCTTGTAGAACGCTTCGACCGTATCGGGCGGGTCGGTGAATCCGATGTCGAGGTGGCTCGCCTCCATCAGGTAGATCGTCTTGATCGACGAATCGACCCCCACCGAAAGATCGCCCCACGCGTCCAGGTCGTCGATCCAGGTCTCGATCCCCTTGGGCCCGTCGGCGGTCAGCTCCATGCGATGGATCCGGACGAGCGTGTCGTTCGCGTCGAGCGCGTCGATCGTCCAGGAGGCCGGCTCGCTCGAGGCTCCCCCCGACCAGACGCGGGCGCGCAAGCGCGGGTGACCCGAAGGGTCCGGGTCGATCTCGAATCGAAGCCAGCGCTTCTGGTTCACCGGGACGACGCCGCTGCCCGTGATCGCGAGCTGCGCGTAGGTCCCCGAGACCGTCCTCCACAAGGAGACCGCTCCCGCGCCGTCCACCCGCATCCGGTATTTCTTGAGGATCGCCGCCCGTTGCTGGACCTCGACGTCGAAGACGTAGGTGGCTCCGAGCTCCGCCCGGTACTCGAACGCCACGGCGAAGCTCGTCGCGGGGACCGGCTGGAGCCAATGCCGCGTCCAGTGCTTGGTCGGGGAATTGAAGAACGGCCCTTGGCCGTCCGCGTAGAGCACCCTGTCGACGCCGTCCAGAACCTGGGTCCAGGGGGAAGGGTTCGGAGTCACGCCGTTCCCGAGCTCCCAGTCGGCGCTCAAGGGGGTGGCGTTGAAGTTGTCGGTGAGCAGCGTCCCCGAGCCGATCGTGTAGGCGAGAGCGGGGGCCGTCGCGAACGCCAGGCCGGCCGCGCCCACGAGCGCGCCCAGGACTCGAATCCTCATCCCCGATCCCTCTCGCTTAGTGCCCGGGACGGTACGCCGAGGACGAATGAGGGTCAAGGAGACGTGGGCTAGGATTTCCGCAGCGCTTCGATCCTCGGCGCGCGCGATTTCGGAGAATCCAGGCTGAACGAGCGAGCGTCGCCGAGGTCGTTCCTCACCCACCGGGCGGTCCGATCGACCGCGGCCGACAGCTCCCGGTTCTTGGGGACGAACGAGGCCCAGGCGATCGAACCGGTTGTGATGTCGAATTCCCATAGGCCGACGAGCCGCCCGCGGTCCAGGATCGCGTGGCTCGGGAGGTCGGCGAGCGCGCCGATCGTCCCGACGGATTTCTCCGCGACCACTTCGCGCTTCGCGTCGGCGGGGTTGACGAGCGACCCGTGGTCGCGGCGGAGCAGCACGATCGCATCGAGTCCCGACACGAGGGTGTAGCGAGGCTCCTTCGGCGCCTTGAAGCTCCGGAGGGCATCGAGATCGTCCGCGGCCATGAGCCGCTCGCTCCCGGATTCGAGGGGGGCGAGCCGCAAGGATTCGACCGCGGCCTTCGCGGCTTTCACCCCGAGGCCGGCGAACGCCTGGAACTCGGCGATCGTGGCCGGGCCGATCCAGCGGAAGTACCGCTTCGCCAGCTCGATGAACGCCTCATCCGGCGCGAGCTTCGATTTGGCCAGCGGGTTCGGCTTCCAGAGCGTGTAGCGGTACCGTTGCTGGTCGAAGCGCCCGTTCGTCGGCACGCGCCGGATGTCCCCGGTTTCCTGCAAGCGGCCGAGCGCCAAAGGCAGCGTCGTCGTGATTCCCTTCTTGGCCCCGAGGGCTCCGAGCGAGCGCGACGCGCTTCCGGTGGCTCCTCGGATCTGCTCCGGATCGAGCGGCCCGCTCGCGAGCGCCTTCACGATCGCGTCGCGGAGCTTCCCGATCTCCTTGTCGGTCACGCCGAGCTTCATCGCCTGCTTGATCGGCGCCTCCGCGTGACCTCGCCCGACCAGGAGCGCCAGCGCGAAGTCCGGCGAGGGAACGACGTAGGTGCAACCCCGCGCGGAGGGGAGCTCGTGGATCTCGAGCTTCGCCGCCGCGGAGTCGGCGCGCTCGCGGCCGATTCCCGCGCGCGCGTGAAGGGTCAGGTAGGGGCCCGATCCTCCCACCGAGCGCGCCCAGCCCGATCGGGCCAGGACTTCGGCCGGGCTCGCCTTCTCGAGCGAGCCGTCCAACCCCTGGCGGTGGGACCACCAGGCTCGGAGTGTCGTGACGTCCATGGCGCGGATCCTACGCGAGCCGTGTGAGTTTGACGACCCTCGCGTAAAGCCAGGCGTCCATCACCACGCCGTCCTTGAAGATCGCGTCCGTCATGACCCCCTCGCGCACGAAGCCGCACTTCTCGAGAACGCGCGCGGAGGCGGGGTTCCGGGCGAACACGTAGGCGAACAGCCGGTCGAGCCGAAACGTCCGGTCGGAGTACGCGGTGAAGGCGCGAAGAGCCTCGGTCGCGATGCCCCGGCCCCAGAACGCCTCCCCGATCCAGTAGCCGACTTCGCCGCCCCGCCGCATCACGTCCTCGCCGGGCTCGAGCCCGATCGAGCCGGCGGCCTGGCCTTCGATTTCGATGGCGAGGTGCCGGGGCGGATCGATCGCCCGTTGGCTCGCGATCCAGACGGCGGCATCCTTCCGCCGGTAGGGGTGGGGGAACCGGTCGCGCAGGCTCAGCCAGATCGCCCGGTTGTCGGCGTGGCGCGCGATCGCGTCCTCGTCCCCGCGGCGAAACGGGCGAAGGGCGCAATGAGCCAGATCGATGCGCATCGCTCGATCGTAACAAAGGAGCACGGCGACCGTCAGGCTGCGTAGCGGAGCACGGCGATGAAGTGGCAGGTCGTGCCGGCGATCACGAAAAGGTGCCAGATGAAGTGCGCGTACTTCACGCGGCGGTCGGCCGCGTAGAACGCGACTCCGCCCGTGTAGGCGATGCCGCCGGCGAACAGCCAGATGAGCCCCTCGGCCGGAAGCCTCTGACGAAGCGGCGCGATCGCGATGATGACGAGCCACCCCATCGCGATGTAGAGGACCGGCGAGAGGATCGGGTACCGGAGCCCGCCGAGGGACTTGAGCAGGATGCCGAGCGCCGCGAGCCCCCACACCGCACCGAACAGGCTCCACCCCCAGGGGCCGCGGAGCACGACCAGCGTGAATGGCGTGTAGGTCCCCGCGATCAACAGGTAGATCGCGCTGTGGTCCAAGATCTTGAACACGCGTTTGGCGCGTTCGTACGGGAAGGCGTGGTAGAGCGTGGATGCGAGGTACAGCAGCACGATCGTCGCTGCGAACACGACCGCCGACACGACCGATGCCGTGTTCCCCCGGCGAATCGCGGTGACGACGAGGACGGGAATGCCCACGATGCCCAGGATCAGGGCGACGCCGTGGCTCACCGCGTTGGCGATCTCCTCGCCACGCGTCTGGGGCCGATCGTTCCTCACCGGGACAGCTCCGCGATGATCTCTCTCAGGTCCGAGGCGTCCGGATCGTCCGGGCGCGCGAGCGCCAGCGCGCGCTCGAACGCCGCCTTCGCTCCCGCCCTGTCAGAGAGCTTGTCCATGCGGATGGCCCCGAGGGTCTTCGCGAGGGCCTCGGTGGGAGCGGCATCCAAGGCCTTCGCGTAGTACGCCGCGGCCGCCTCCCAGTCGCCGCGAGCGAACGCGATCTTGCCCAGGCCCTCGAGGGCGTCCGCCTGGCGCGGGTCGAGGGTCAGCGCGCGCTCGAACCGCTCGCGGGCGCCGTCCGCCTTGCCGCCGGCGAGGAGGATCATGCCGGAATCGGCTTCGAGCACCGGGTCCAGCACCCCCGCGGCGCGCGCGCGCTCGATCACGCGAAGGAGGTCGCCGACGCGGTGCTCACGGCCGAGGAAGGCCGTGTAGTCGATGTACGTCTCGGCGCGACGAGGCTGCAAGGCGACCGCGCGCTCGAACTCGCGCTCCGCCTGGATCGCGATCGAGCGGTCGGAGGCGGCCTTCGCCGCCAGCGTGGTCGCCAGCTGCGCGTGGACCAGCGCGTCGCCCGGCGCCAGCGCCTCCGCCTTCCGGAACGCATCGAGCGCGGCGTCGAACGAGCGCGTCGCCAGCTGGGCGTGTCCCAGTGTCAGGAGAGCCTGGAGATTCCCGGGATTCCTCGCGAGCAGGCGCGTGACCGGAGCCACGGCGTCCTTCGGGTCACCGAGCTGGATCGCGCGGCGGGCGGCGTCCAGGTCGTGGATCCAAACGATGCCGTCCTTCGGGTCGATCCCGGCGCCCGCCGGAGGCGCGGGCGAGCCGCCGACGTACCCCAGGGAGCCGAGGCGCGCGCGCCGTTCGGCGTCGTCCGGGTCGTCGTTCGGCACGGCAGCGTCCCCGGAGGCGCGCGCCTCCAGGTCGGCGGCCAGAGCCGAGGTCCTTGTCGCCCGCGAGGCCGCGAGATCCTTCGACTCGCGCGGGTCGGTCGGCAGCTCGTACAGCTCAGGGCGGGGCGCGCCGACGTACTTCCACGGACCCGAAACCAGGGCACGGAGCGGCGACCAGCCGTAGGCGAACGCGGCGTAGAACGACTCCATCTCGTAGTCCGACGGCTTCATCGCGGCGCCGTGGACCGCCGGAAGGAGGGAACGTCCGTCCTGGCCGGGGACGGGCGAAAGGCCCAAGAGCGCGGTGATCGTCGGAGCGAGGTCGACCAGGCCCACGGTGTCCCTCACGACGCGACCCGACGGAATGCCGGGGCCGTAGAGGATCATCGGGACGCGCTGCGTCGCCTGGTACACGAAGATCCCGTGGGTCGCCTCGCCGTGCTCCCCCAGGCTCTCGCCGTGGTCCCCGGCGACGACGACCAGAGGGGTCGCGCCCCGTCGGCGCAGAGCGTCCAGCAGGCGCGCGAGCTGCGCGTCCACGAAAGCGATCTCGCCGTCGTACGGCCGTCCCTTGAATCGAGAGGCGAACGGCTCCGGGGGCACGTAGGGGAGGTGGGGATCGTAGAAGTGGACCCACAGGAAGAACGGGGCTCCGAGGGACGGCAAGCGGGCGAGCACCGCGTCCAGCGTCTGGCTGGCGGCGCGCTCCTCGTAGTTGAAGGCGCGGCGGTCGCCGACGCGAACCGAGTCGTCGTACGCCTTGAACCCCCGGTCGAGACCGACCGCGCGGTCGAGGACGGCGGCCGAGACGAACGCGGCCGTGTCGTATCCCGACGCGGCGAGCGTCTCCGCCAGCGTGGGCACCTTCGGGTCGAGCACGAACCCCACGTTGTCGCGAAGCCCGTGCCGCCGGGGGACGCGTCCGGTGAGGATCGACGCGTGCGCGGGTGCGGTCAGCGGAACGGGGGAGAGGGCTTGCTCGAAACGCACCCCGCGGTCCGCCAGCCCATCCAGCGTCGGCGTGGCCGCGCCCGAGGCTCCGTAGCACCCGAGATGGTCGGCCCGGGTCGTGTCGATCGTGATCAGGACGACGCTCACGCGCGCGGGAGCGCGGCGCGGGGGCGCCGGGCCGCCGGCCGCGGCGGCGAGCGCGGGGAGCGACGCGGCGACGACCGCCGCACGGAAGGCATTCATCGGGTCGCGGTGATGACGAGCGCCGGCCCGAGATGGCGGTCGTAGGGCTCCGGGACCGAACCGGTGAATTTCGCGTCGTCGGCCTGCGGCATCGCGGCTCTCCTCGGGGAACCGGGGCCCTTCCATCCTACGACGAGGCGGCCGGTTCAGGGGCCGTCGTTCCCGCAGGCGTCGACCGCCTTGACGACGTAGGTGCGGTTCGCCGGATTGACGAGCTCGTCCTTGTCCTCGTAGACGGTCCCGGCGACGTCGGCGACCTTGACGAACGTCCCGGAGGGACCATCCGCCCGGTAGACGCGGTAGCTCGCCGTGTTCGCGCTCGCCGCCCACGAAAGGCGAACGTGGGCGTCGTTGACCTTGCCGAGGCGCAGCGACCCGCCGAGGTCGCCGGGGGGAGGCTGCGACAGGTCGTCCCGCGCCGAGACCCGCACGGTGTTGCCGTCGACGACGCCCCCGTTCTTCGGACCGTTCGAGCAGGTCTCGTCGTTCTCGGCCTGCACGATGTAGAAGAGCGCCGTCCCATTGGGGGCCGCGGTGTCGTTGTACGAGGTTCCGGAGACTCCCGTCGCGATCCGGGTCGCGGGCGACGGCGTGAAGGACGGGCTGGTGTCCCGGTATACCGAATAGGTCCCGCCGCTTCCGGTCCCCCACGAGGCCGCGGCTTGCCAGTTGACCTGCACCCCGGTGTCGCCGCACGCGTTGAGGTCGGAAGCCCCGGTCGCTCCGGCGAAGGAGGGGGCCGCGCCGCAGCCGCCGCACGCGGCGAAGTCCGGCTGACTCGCGCTCTTGATGATGAACCGGTCGACGTTCCATCCGCCCTTGAGGTTCGCGGCGTTGGTGCCGCCCGTCTGCTTGAACGAGACCTGGAGCTGGCTGTTCCCGTCGGCGAAGGTGGAGATGTCGATTGTCTGAAGGGTCCAGGCGGATTCCGTGACCCCGAAGAAGGTCGGGGACGTCCACACCGTGTTCCACGTTCCGTTCTTCTTGACCTCGACCGTCGACACCGCGCTCCCGGAGGTGTTCAGCCACCTGCGGAACTTCAGCTGGCCGCCGGTCAGAGCAGTCGCGTTGATCACCGGGGTCGCGGCGCGCTGGGTCGTCGTCACTTCGTAGTCTCCGAGGTGGTTGCCGAGCCCGGACAAGTCCTGGCCGAGGACCTTCGTTCCCTCGAACGCGGAGCCGGGATCGGCGTGTCCCAGCCCCTGCGGCGCCTGGATCTGCCACTCGCCTTCGAGCGTCCAACCCGTGGAGGCCTCGAAGGTGTCCCTGTAGAAGCCCGGGATGATCTCCGCATTGGCGGCGAACGGGGCACCACCGGCGTCCCGCGTCGTCGCGTTTCCTTGGGCGTCGGTGGACGAGACGCGGAAGTAGATCTTCCCGCACTCGGCGATCGGGCTCAGCGTGATCGCATGGGTGGTGGCGAGAGTGGCGTCGGTGGCCACGGTCCCGAGCGCCGGCGTCGAGCCCCATTCGACACGGCTCGTGCCCGGCTCATTGGTGTCCCACTGCACGACTCCGCTTGCGTCGGTGAGCCCCGTGACGCGAACGTTCGAGATCGAGGGACCGCTGCAATCGGCGGTCGTGTCCTTCAGGATGACGGCGGCGTGGCCGGTCCCGTCGTTCGCATCGTGGTAGGTGACCGTGACGACGTCTCCGTTCGCGACCTGGAGGACGCCGTCGCCGTTGATGACCGCACCTCCCGAGGTCGTCAGCGTGCCCGTGAACTGCGCCGTGGCCGGTCCCGACTCGGTCAGCGTGACGGTCTCGGGCGTGGTCTCGCTCGACGAGCTGACGGTCACCCGGACGGTCTCGACGACGCTCGAATTCTGGTTGAGGTCGAGATCGCGGAGCTTGATCTGAAGGGTGTCCGAGCAGGAGTACCGTCCCTTGTCCAGGATGATCTCTCCCCTGTGCGGGAGCGCGGTCACGCTCTGACAGGACGCGAGCGCGCTCTCACAGGATGCGTTGCTTCCTTGGGCCTGAACGGAGTAGTAGACCGTGAAACCGTTCGGGAGGTTGTCGTCGACGTAGGTGGTGGCGGGGGAGGCGACCGTCGCGACGACATTGAACGGGAAGCCGCAGCCGAGATCGTTGCGCAAGATCAGGGTGTTCGAGGCGTTCGGCACGGCCGTCCACGAGAGGTCGATCGCGTTCGAGTCGGCGACCGCGGTGGCCACGGGCGTCGTCAGGGCCGGGCACGACGACGTGCTCTGGTTGGAAGGATCGGCCGCGGCTCCGCAGGCGATGTTGTGCCGCGCGAAGGCGGCGAAGATCGCCGCCGCGTGCGGCGTGCCGTTGGCCAGGTTGCCGTCGTCGTCGTCGGCATTGCGGAGGTCGTTGAACCACGACCCCGAGTTGCACCCATCGGAGCTGGGGAGGGCGCAGTTGTAGGCGTTCCCTCCGGAGCCCTGGCGGGATTTGAACCAGAGCTTCTCCGCGACCTGCCACGCGGTAGCGGCGTCGAGGCCGGCGGTCCGAAGGTCGCGCGCCGCGAGGTCCCACATCGCCTCGCCGGAGACGTACCCCTCGCAATGCTGTTCCTTGCCGCAGGGTCCGTCGCCGCCGCCGCAATGAGGGCTCGCGAACCCCTGCGGGGTCGCGGGCGCGTGAGAGGCATGCTGGTCGTAGTCGTCGTCCCGGACGCCGGAGCAGTTGAGGCAGGCATCCCCGTACCCGCTGCAGTTCGCCCCGGACGTGTCGAACCCGCGGCCTCCGCACGACTGGTGGGTCGCCATCAGCGCCGTGATGTCGGCGTACGCCTCGGTCGGATCGTCGAAGCCGCCTCCGTCGTTCTGGTCGAGCCCGTGGCCCCACTCGTGCGTGAGCACGCCCGCCAGCTCGCCGGTGTTCGCGCACCCGCCCCCCGCGCGGTACATGTTGAGCGTTCCGCCCCAGGAGGCGTTGCAGGTGGCATTCACGTTGGTGTCCACCTCGACCTGTCCGTTCAGCCAGGCGTTCCCGGGAAGCCAGTGCCGCAGGCGCTCGTTGATGCGGGAGACCTGATAGTAGGAGTTCCGGGCGGGGTGCGTGTCGCCGGCGCTCCCCGACTGCGGCACGACGCAGTTCGTCTGGCCGGCCGGGCCGGATCTCAGATCGAGATCGGAATCGCACGTCGTGGTCTCGTTGACCGCGCCGCACGCATCGTTGATGCGGACGTAGGTGGAGGCGAGCGCGGTCGTCGCCGGCGCTCCGCTCCCAACGCACGAGAACAGCCCCATGTCGTTCGCGGTCGCCGGCGCTCCGCCGACGGTCAGGTTGGCGAACGGCATCGGGAAATCGACGTGCTCGGTCCCGTCGTCGCCGTGTCCGTCGCTCGAGATCGGGAAGATCCCCCCCTTGACCTGCGCGTACTTGATGCCGTCGTAGAGCGCCAGGATCTCGCCGTCCACGGCGTCGACCTTTCCGACCCACCGGCCGCGCTCCCCGGCCACCTCGAGCGTGAACACGTAGGCGAGGTGGAACCGGGTGCCGGCGCCGGCGGCGCCCGTGTACGGTCCGTATTCGGTTCCCGCGGCCGCGGCCGGAACGAGCACGGGCGTTCCAGATTCGAGCTCGACCACGCCGTCGTGCGGGAGGATCCCCATGTAGTCGTAGAGCAGCTGCCGCGCGAGGTCGGCGGAGATAGCCGCACGCGGAGCGTGCAGGAGGGCGCCCCACCGATCGGCGCCGAACGCGACCATCCGCCCGTGGTTGACGAAGAATCGGACGGCCTGCCCCTCGACGGGGATGCCGTCGACGCGCCGCTCGAACAGGAGAACCCACCGCTCGTCGTCCGTCGCCCCCGAACCGGTCGAGCTCAGCACGAGCTGAGCGGGGTCGATCTTGAAGAGGGTCGCGTGCGCCGCAAGAAACGCCCGGGCCTGGCGCTCCAGGTCGGCGAGCCTCGGCGGAGCGCCGCTCGCGTCGTACCAGGACAAACCGGGGCCTTCCACGAGCATGGGCGCTCCCGACCGCCGGTCGACGTGCACGGTCCAGCTCGCGCCGTGAATCGCTTTGAAGGCCGCCCAGCCCGCCGACTCGGCGGCGAAGCCCGGGAGATCGCCCGGGGTCTCCGCCACGATCCCGGCCCCCGCGCGCGGATCCCAGCGCACGAGCCGGTCGAATCGGCCCGGGTCCGTGGACTCCCGGTACGCCAGAGCCGGAAGGCTCGCGAGCAGGAGCGAGGCAAAGGCGAGCGCACGGACGACGGCCTTCGTGTCGAGCATCGAGACCCCCCAACGAAGCGGCCATAAAGAAACGGCCCTCGCGCGCGCGAGGGCCCGAAGCCACGTCCAGCGTGGCCGCGAGAATGTCCGGTGGACGCGCCTCCCCGGCAAGGGGAAAACGCGACGAAGATCGAGCAAACGGTCGGTCAGGGCCCCTCGTTGCCGCACGAGTCGGCGGCCCTGACCGAGTAATAGAAGGACGCCGAATTGGAGAACGCGTTGGCGTCGTCGAAGGTCGTTCCGGTGATCTCCGCGATCTTCGAGAACGGTCCCTGGGGGAGCTGGGCCCGGTAGACACGGTAGACCGCGGCGGTCGGGATCGATGCCCACCTCAGACGCGCGTGCGCGGCGTTCACGGGCGAAACCGACAACGTCGCTCCGACGCTTCCGGGGGCCGGCTGAGAGGTCTGGTCGCGCGCCGCCAGGCGGATGAGGTTGGAATCCGTCACCCCGCCGTTTCGGGGTCCGCTGGAGCAGGACTCGTCGTTCTCGGCCCTCACGATGTAGTAGAGGTCGACGTCGTTCGGCGCCGAGGCGTCGGTGTACGCGGTGCCCGCGAGACCGACCGCGATGCGATTCTGGGCCTGGGGCGTGAACGAAGGGTTCGTATCGCGGTAGACGGAGTAGGTGCCGGTATGGCCCGTTCCCCACGCCGGGGCGATGTTCCAGGTCACCTGGATGCCGCCGTCCGCGCACGCGCTCAAGTCCTTGACGGAGGCAACCCCCGCGAACGTCGGAGCGCCGCCGCATCCGCCGCAGACGTTGAAGTCCGGCGTCGCGCCGCTGTGGATCACGAACCGGTCGACGTTCCAACCCGACC
>JBGQLU010000032.1:0-28648 GCA_041500265.1 Acidobacteriota bacterium
CCGAACACGAGGCGGCAGATGAAGACGGCCGCGGCGATGCCCGCGAGGTCCGCGAGCAGCCCCGCCGGCACGGCGTGCCGCGTCTTCTTGATCCCGATCGCCCCGAAATAGACGGCCAGGATGTAGAACGTCGTGTCGGCCGAGCCCTGCATCGTGCTCACGAGGTACCCCAGGTACGAATCGGGGCCGTGCGCCGTGAGGATCTCGCTGACGACCGCGAAGGCGCCGGAGCCCGAGAGCGGCCGGAGCACGGCCACGGGGACCGCCTCGGCGGGGAGCCCGAGCGGCGCGGTCAGCGGCGCGACGGCGCTCACGAAGGCCTCGAGGCACCCCGAGGCCCGGAACATCCCCACGGCCACCAGGATCGCCACGAGGTAGGGGATGATCCGGAGCGCGACCTGAAACCCTTCCTTCGCCCCTTCCACCAAGGATTCGTAGACCTTGACCCCGCGCGCCCAGCCGAACAGGACGAGTCCGGCCACGAGCAGCGGGATCATCCAGAACGACAGAACCCCTCGCGCCACCGTCCCCCAGGACGCCGATCCGGTCTCGCGCGCGACGTGGGTCACGAGCGCGACGCCGAGTGCTCCGACGTACCCCCACGCCAGCCACGCCCCGAAGCGGGGAGGCGTGCGCGCCTGCTCTTCCGGAGGGGCGGGGAGATCGCCGGCCGGCGGAGCGGCGGCGACCGGCACCGCGCCGCTCCGCTGGGGGTCGCTCGCCCGGTAGGCGGGAAGCTTGCCGAGCAGGGTCGCGGCGACGATCGCGACGATCGTGGCGCAGCCGCTCCCGACCCAGGTGGTGAAGAAGATTCCCGCCGGATCGTGGGAACCCGCGGCCGCGCGGAGGGCGACGACCCCGGTCGGCAGGATGGCCAGCCCCGACGTGGTGATCGCGAGGAACAGGACCATCGCGTTCGTCGCGGTCCCCTTCACGGGGTTCAGGCGGTCGAGCTCCTGCATCGCGCGGATGCCGAAGGGGGTCGCCGCGTTCGCGAGGCCGAGGATGTTGCTCCCGATCGACAGCACCATCGCGCTCATCGCGGGGTGGTCCGGCGGAACGTCCGGGAACAGCCGCTTCAAGACGGGAGCCGTCGCCCGCGTGATCAGGCGCAGCAGCCCCGCGTCCTGGGCGACCTTCATGAGCCCCATGAAAAGGGTCATCGCCCCGACCAGCCCCAGGGCCAGATCGACCGCCTTCTTCGCGGAATCGAGCGCGCCCTGCGAGACCGCTTCCATGCGGCCGGTGAAGGCGGCGACGAGGACGGAGATCAGGACGAGCAGGACGAAGAAGACGTTGAGCAAGGGCGGGCCGTCAGCCCTGCCGCAAGGCCCGCCGAACGAGGGCGTCCTCCTCGCGCTCGTGCTCGCGGAGCATCGAGAGGACGCGCTCGAGCTCGGCCTTCAGCGCCGTGGCACCGGCAAGGTCCCCCGCGCGCGCGGCGCGGCGCACGCCTTCGAGCGCCTCGCTCATCCGCGCGTGCTGGGTTTTCACCCGGCGCACGTCGCTTTCGGCCTGGGGGAGAGCGTCCAGAACCCCTTGGAGGAGCCCGCCGTCCTCCTCGAGGCCGAAATGTTCGTCGAGACGCTCCTTGAAGCTGTCGATCCGCACCGCCAGGTTCCGAATCCCCTCCGCGTCGGCCGCGGCGGGGTCGAACTCCCGAAGCGCGCGCTCGAGCTGGTCGAGATGGAAGTGGATGACGCCGTGCTCGTCGAGCGACTGCTCGGAGAGCTTCGGAAACGTCTGGGACCCACCCATCGCTGTCCTCCCCGGCGGCCGCCGCCCATGCAGCCCCTCTCAAGTTTGCCGCGTTCGGGGGATTCGTCAAGTGATGATGACGGTCGGTTGGGTCCGCGCGGTCTTCCGCGTCTCATCCGGCGGCGGGGGTTTCGACCCCCTTCAGGGCCACGCGGCGGCAGGCCGCGTCGATGGAATCCGCGGACTCGGCGAGGCGAAGATCCTCGGCGGACAGGTCGACCACCTCGACGCGGCGCCTTCGCAAGACCGCGGCCACCTCGACGTAGGCATCCTGAAGCTCGCCCAGGAACGCGTCGTGCTGGTGCGGCTCCAGGGCGCGACCCCGCGACCGGATCTTCTCCATCGCCGCCTCGGGACGAATCGTCGTCAGCACCAGGACGTCGGGCGCCTGGGGATGGGCCAGGTCGAAGACGTTCAAGAGCCACACCTCCGGCGCCTTGCGGATGAACCCGATCCAGTCGCCGAGCGGGATCTTCCGTTGCCCCGAAAGGTAGAGGAGGATCTGCTGCAAACCCTTCTCGTCGAACACGCCGCGGTAGAAATCGGCCTGCGCCCACGCGAGCAGGTCGACGAGCGGGCTCCCCTCGGAGACGACGAACCGCGCCGTGCGCCCGTCCTGGAGCGCCTCGTCGACGCGCACCCTCAGCACCATCTCGGCAAACTTGTCCCCGCGGTAGATGCTCCCGGTCCGGAACGCCCAGGCGAGCAGGCGCGGCCACGCGCGGCTGCCGGCCGGCGGCACGCGGGTCGCCTCGCGCACCCCCCGCGCGTCGGCTTCGAGCATCGTTTCCCCGAAGCCGATGGTGGAGCCGCTCGCGCCGAGCCGCTCGGTGAGCGCCAGGACGAGAGCCCGGTTGGTCTCGCCGTCGATGCCGCAGCAGGCGATCCGGATCGGCGGCACGGGTCTCGGCCCGGGCACCGGAAGCGGCGGCGGCGCCAACGCGAGCACGGCGTTCCGGATCTCCTCGGCGATGTCGCGCGCGTCCGCGAGCGGAGAGTAGGTCCGGGGCTTTCCGATGTTGACGTCGATGCCGAGCGGCAGCGGCACCGATTCCCCGCGCGGCATGCTCCGCTCGGTCCCCGACAGGAACACCGGCAGGACGAGCACGCCCGGGACGCTCTTCACGATCTTTCCGATCCCCGGCCGGAAGGCGGCCACGACGCCGGGCTCGCCGCGACTGCCTTCGGGGAAGAAGATCAAGGTTTCCCCCGCCGCCAGCGCGTCGATCATCGGCTGGAGGACGTCCTTCCCCGGCGGGGCGGTCCGCTCGATCGGCATCGCGTTCATCCACGCCATCGAGAGCATGCGCCGCCAGGCGTTCTCGCCGAAGTAGTCGGCGGCGGCGACCGGGTGCACGTGGGGCATGCGCCAGGCCGGGAACATCTGCATGAGCACGCCGGCGTCCAGGTGCGAGTTGTGATTCGCCACGACGATGCACGGGCCCAGAGGGACCTTGTGCCGGCGGCGGAATCGAACGCCCCAGTACCAGCGCATCATCGGCCACACGAACCCGAACTGGAACCCGAAGAAGGCGCACAGCCGCAGCCAGCGGCGAATCGTCTTCATCGGACGGCGTTCTGAAGGTAGTGGTAGAAGACCGGCGCCGCGAAGAGGGCCGGGAGCGTGCGGTCGAGGAACGCCCCTCGCCCCAGCATCGTATCCGACGCGGTGCGCGACAGATCCTGCGCGACCGCATCCGCCACGAGCGACCCGCCGGCCATCGCCAGCGCGGTCAGCGCTCCGGCGATCCCGCCGTGCAGCGCGGTCGTTCCCGCCTTCGGCCCGAAGATCGCCCCGAGGCCCGCCGCCAGCACGAGCGAAACGGCCAGCCCGAGGAAGGGGCGGACCCGCTCCTCGCCGGGCCGTATGCGTCCCGTCAGTCGCTGCGGAAGGTCGGCGAAGAGCCCGACGATCCCGAACAGCTCCAGCCGCCCGGCGGGCTGGTGGGTCATGAGACCGAGGTGCGAGGCGCAGAATACGAAGACGATCACACCGAGGAGCACGCGACCGAGCGCGTCCAAGAGCCCGGGCTGGCGCGGCACGATCGCCAACAGAATCGGGATGAGCAGGAAGAGGCCGATTCCCGTCGCCGCCGAGAGGAGGTCGAACGACCCCGCCCACGCGGGCCAGAGCGCCAGCGGGACGGCGAGGTAGGTCGTGAAGATCGCCCAGCGGTCCTGCGGGCGGAGCGGTGTGAGGAAGTAGAACTGCTTCAACCCGATGAACATCACGAGGCCCAGGATCGGGAACGAATAGAGGGGCGGAAGGCGCGAGAGCGCCACCAGGAGGACGGCGAACTGCGCCCAGGCGGCGATCCAGCCCGGCAGCGCCCGGTAGCGCCCCCCCCGCCGTCCCATGAACAAGGCGTAGGGCGTGACGACGGCGAGCGCAGCGACGAGCGCGATGACGAGCGTGGGTATGCCGGGCATGCCGCCTCCGACCGGCTATTATGCCCGCCGTCCAGGGCGAAAATTGGGGACAGCAACCGAATTTCGTCGTGATGGAGTCCGGAACAGGCGCGTCTTCGTTCGACGAAATTCGGTTGCTGTCCCCGATTTTCGCCTCAGGCGCTTTCCGCTACTTTCCGGAGGGTGGCGCGCGTCCAGACGAGGAATACCGCCGAACACGCCGCGGTCGCCACCCCGAGCCCCGAGATCAACCCGAGCACCCCGTTGACGCCGAGCTTCTCCGCCCCGGCGACGCCGAGCCAGGCGGCCGGGGCGGCCAGCACGGCGTATCGCACGGTCGACATGACGAGGCCCGGCCGTCCCCGCCCCAGCCCCTCGAACACCGGCCGGCACAGGAAGAACGGGATCGCGAGCAGAGCGAGCAGCGGGGCCGCGCGCAACGCCGGAACGAGGAGCCCCAGGGTCACGGGCGACGCGGTGAAACGGCGGGCCAGGGGATCGGCCAGCAGGTAGAGCAGAGGCGTCGCCACCGCCGCGTAGGCGAGCCCGGCCAGGTGGGCCTGACGGAGCCCCCGGCGAACCGCGGCGACGTCCTTGTGCCCGAAACGGCGCGCGGCGAACGGCAGCATCGCGACCGACGCGGCGATCGCCGGCATCACCACGAATTGGAAGACCCGGTAGTAGATGGCGTACGCCGCGAGCGACTCGGTGCCGTGCGGAAGACCCTTGAGGATCCAGTTCACCACGCTGATCTCGGAGGCCATCAGGACGTAGGACAAGGCCGAAGGCACCGCGAGGGCGAACAGCGCCGCGTAGGGCCTCGGATCGAGCCCCCGGACGACAGGCTCAGCGCGCTCCTTCCGCTCGCGCTCGTGCGCGGCCGCGCGCCGCAGCGCGTAGATCAGCCCGCCGAACCGCCCGAGGACGGTCGAGAAGGCGATGCCGAAGATCCCCCAATGGAAGACGAACGTGAACAGAGTGTTGAGCACCACGTTGATCACGTTCGACCAGATCCCCGCCCACATCGTGGCTCGCGTGTCGCCGTGCGCCTTCACGATCGAATCCGGGATGACCGACCAGAACAAGGTGAACGCCGACCCCGCGACCAGCGTCGGCCCGAAGATCGCGAACTCGCGCGCGACCTCGGGCCCGGGAGAGAGCCGCCCGGCGAAGCTCCAGCAGGCCGCCCCCAGCAGGCAAAAAGCGGGAACGCACACGAGCACCAGCCGCCAGGTCGCCGCGAGGTACTGGCGGAGCTTGTCCTCCTCCTGCGCCCCCATCGCGCGGGAAAAGTTCGACGTCAGCCCGGTGGAGAGCCCGACCCAGACGGCGATCATCACGAACTCGAACGGGACCGACAGGCCGATGGCGGCGACCGCGGCGTCCTTGGCGGGGAGGAACGACGCGTAGTACGTGTCGACGAAGCTGAACGCCGAGCGCATCCAGAACGAGACGACCAGCGGCGCCGTCATCTCGAGCAGCCCCGGCATCGCGACGGGCCGGCCGGCCCCGTCGGAACGAGAGGCGGCGCTCACGAAGCGTCGCCCCCCGCGGCGGTGGACGCCAGCATGCCGCAGGCGGCGTGGATGTCGGGGCCCCCCGAGTAGCGCCGGACGAAGGGGAGCCCGCGGGCCTTGAGCGCCGCCAGGAAGGCGCCGCGCTCGGCGTCGTCCGCGACGCGGAACCGGCCGCCGGGGTCGTTGACGTCGATGACGTGGACCCGCACGGGCGCGCCGGCGAACAGGCGCGCGAGCGCCTCGGCCTCGTCCTCTCCGGTGTTCACCCCCGAAATCAGCACCCAAGCGACGTGGACGACCTCACCGCGGCGGGCGGCGTGACGGCGCATCGCCCGCGCGAGCTCCTCGACCGTCGCCGCCCGCGCGATGGGGATCAGCGCGCGGCGCTTCACGTCGATCGCCGAGGTCAAGGAGAGGATCAGGCGGAAAACGTGCCCCTCGTCGGTGTATCGCTCGATCGCGGGAAGGAGCCCGACGGTCGACAACGTGATCGACTCGCCTCGGATCCGGAGCCCGTTCGGATCCCTGAGGATCGCGGCAGCGCGGATCACCGCATCGTAGTTCTGGAGAGGCTCCCCTTGCCCCTGGAACACGACCCCGGTCACGGGACGATCCGGAGCATCCTGCTTCACGAACAACACCTGCTCGACGATCTCCCACGGCTCGAGATTACGCGCGAGGCCGAGCCGGCCGGTCTCGCAGAACGCGCAGGCGAGCCCGCACCCCGCCTGCGAGGAGACGCACACGCTGTAGCGGGGCTTTTCGAGCGGGATCCGCACCGTCTCGAGGAGGGCCCCGTCCGGCGCGCGGAAGAGGTACTTCGCGAAGCCGTCCTTCGTGCTGACGCGCCGGTCGACGAGCCGGAGCCGGGCCATCGGCGCCCGGGCGAGGATTTCCGCGGCTACGCCTCGGGACAGGCCGCGTACCCCCTCGAGGTCATCTCGTCCTTGACCGGTGACCCTCTCGATCACCCTGCGCGCGGTTCCGGGATCGAGCGGAAGATCCGGCCACAGCGAGGCGAGGGACACCGGCGTGTGGTCGCGAAGGTGCGGGATCGGCACGTTCAGCCGCGGGCCTTGGCGAGCCACTCCGCGATCTTCGACGTGACGGCCTCGACGGTGAAGCCGAACTTCTCGGCGTTCACGGGGCCGGGGGCGGAGGCGCCGTACCGGTCGATGCCGATGGCGAGCCCGTCCCGCCCCGCGAGCCCGCGCCACGGGTCGGTCCGCCCCGCCTCGACGGTCGCCACGGGGACGCCCGCGGGGAAGAGCATGTTGCGGTAGGCCGGCCCCTCCGCCTGGAAGATCTCCATGCACGGAATCGAGATCACGTTCAGGCGGATCCCCTTCGTCTCGAGCGCCGCGCGCGCGCCGACGGCCAGGTGCAGCTCCGACCCCGTCGCGGCGACGATCGCGTCGGGCGTAGCGCTTCCGGCGACGAGATACGCGCCGCGCCGCATCTCGTTCTCCCCCGTTCCCGCGGCGCGGACGATCGCCGGGAGCTTCTGCCGGGTCAGCACGAGAACCGAGGGTCCGTCCTTGCGCTCGAGCGCCATGCCCCAGGCCAACGCCGTCTCGACGCCGTCGGCCGGGCGCCACACGTGCAGGTTCGGAATCAGGCGCAGCGAGGCGACCTGCTCGATCGGCTCGTGCGTGGGGCCGTCCTCCCCGACGAAGATCGAGTCGTGGGTGAAGACGTGGATGACGGGAAGCTTCGACAGCGCCGCGACGCGGATCGCGCCGCGCATGTAGTCCGAGAAGACGAGGAACGTCGAGCCGTACGGGCGGAACGCTCCGTGGTAGGCGATGCCGTTGACGATCGCCCCCATCGCGTGCTCGCGGACGCCGAAGTGCAGGTTGCGGCCCTCGAAGGAGGCCGGCCCGACGTCCCCTCCCCCCTTGATGACGGTGAACGTCGACGAGGCGAGATCGGCCGCGCCGCCACAGAGCGCAGGAACGAGGTCCGCGGCCCGTTGCAGAACCGTTCGGCCGTGCTCGCGCGTGGCGGCATCCGTCAAGGGCGCCGCCGCGAGCAGCTGGCTCACGATCCCCTCCGGAACGCTTCGCTCCCAGACCGACTCCCACTGCGCGGCCTTCACGAGGTTTTCCCGCGCCCAGAGGGCGAACCTCTGCTCCCAGCCGGTTCGGAGGGCGGCTCCCTCTTCGGCCCGGGCGCGGAAGAAGTCCCGCACCTCGTCCGGGATCAGGAACGTGGGCTCCAGGGGCCAGCCCAGCCGTTCCTTCGCCGCCTTGGTCTCCTCGGGCCCGAGCGGCGAGCCGTGCGCTTCGGCCGTGTCCTGCTTGTGCGGGGCTCCGAAGCCGATGTGCGTCTTGCAGGCGATCAGCGACGGCCGCGCCCGGTCCGCGATCGCCGCGTCGATCGCCTTGGCGGTCTCCTCGTGATCGTAACCGTCCACGCGCTGCACGTGCCAGCCGTACGCCGCGTACCGCGCCGGGACGTCCTCGGAGAACGAGAGCGAGGTCTTGCCGTCGAGCGAGATGCCGTTGTCGTCGTAGAGCACGACCAGATTGCCCAGCCCGAGATGCCCCGCGAGGGACGAGGCTTCCCCGGAGATCCCCTCCATCATGTCGCCGTCCGAGGCGATGACGAAGATGCGATGGGCGACCGGCTGGAATTCGGCGTCGTTGAACCGAGTCGCCCCCATCTTCCCGGCGATCGCCATGCCGACCGCGTTCGAGATCCCCTGGCCCAAGGGTCCCGTGGTGGCCTCGACGCCGACCGTATGGCCGAATTCGGGATGGCCGGGGGTCTTGCTCCCCCACTGGCGAAACGCCTGCAGCTCGGACATCGGGAGGTCGTACCCCGCCAGGTGGAGGAGCGAATAGAGAAGCATGCAGCCATGCCCCGCGGAGAGGACGAACCGGTCCCGATCGGGCCAGTCGGGCGCCGTCGGGTCGTAGCGCAGGAACCGGCTCCAGAGAACGAAGGCGACGTCGGCCATTCCCATGGGGAGTCCCGGGTGTCCGGACTTCGCCTTTTCGACGGCGTCGACGGAGAGGAAACGGATCGTGTTGATCGCGGTCTGGGCCAGCGCCTTGTCGGGGGAAGGAGACATCGGCGACCTCCGGGGACGTCGGGAAGGCGGCTATTATAGGCTTCAGGAATTCTAGGTTTTCGCGCCCGACGAAACTGATCCGGAAGCGGATGGCGGCGGCTCGAGTCCCACGGTATACCGGTAGGGCGGGCGTACCAACACTAGGAGTTTCTCGCCGTGAGACCAGTTGCTCTTCTCGCATCGAGCGCTGTCGTGTGCTCGACCGTCCTCTGTTGCCTGCCCGCCGTCGCGCAGTCGGTGTGCTCCGGGGTCTCCCCCGCCGGCAACACGACGCTCTCGAGCGTCACCGTCGTTTCGGGACTCTCGCTCCCGCTCTTCGTCGCCTCGCCCCCGGGAGACACCGGACGCCTTTTCATCGTCGAGCAGGCCGGCACCATTCGGATCCACAAGAAGGGGGATCCTGCCGGAACCTGGACGACGTTTCTCAACATCACGCCGAGAGTCAACTCGTCGTCCACCGAAATGGGGCTGCTCGGCCTGGCGTTCGACCCCGGCTACGTGACGAACCGGCGGTTCTATGTGAACTACACGGAGACGGTCGCTTCGCAGATCTACACCGTCGTCGCCCGCTACACCGCCACGGTCGTGAACCCCGACCTCGCCGATCCGACGAGCGAGGTGCGCATCCTGCGCGTCGCGCAGCCGGAGGTGAATCACAAGGGGGGGATGCTGGCGTTCGGCCCGGATGGATTCTTCTACGTCTTCATGGGAGACGGCGGAGGCTCGGGGGACGCTCACGGCACCTGCGGGAACGGCCAGGATCGCACGGTGCTTCTCGGGAAGGTCCTCCGCGTCGACGTTCGCGGCGTGGACCCGGCGGGGACGGCGCCCGACTGCGGCCTCACGGGGGCCAACTACACCGTCCCCTCAACGAATCCGTTCCGCGACGGCGCGGGAACGGGTAACTGCGACGAGATCTGGGCCTATGGACTCCGCAACCCGTGGCGGTCGACCTTCGACGCCTTGAACGGCGATCTTTACGTCGCCGACGTCGGCCAGAACTGCTGGGAGGAAGTGAACTGGGTCGCCGGTACGAGCACCGGGGGAGAGAACTACGGTTGGCGTCAGATGGAAGGGTTCCATTGCTACAACCTGAACCAGACGTTCACGTGCAACCCCGCCGGCGCCGTATGCGGCGGCTCTCCGGCCTGCAACGACCCGAGCATCAACAAGCCCGAAGTCGAATTCGGGCACACGGCCGCCGGGGAATGCGCCATCACGGGGGGGTACGCCTACCGCGGCTGCCGGATGACGAGTTGGCAGGGAACGTATTTCTACGGCGACTACTGCGCCGGCTTCGTGCGGAGCTTCAAGATGGTCGGAGGCGTCCCGACCAGTCTCTTGGACGTCACGTCGCAGGTCGATCCGGGTGGGACGCTCGTGGGCAGCCTGACGAGCTTCGGCGTGGACGGGCAGGGGGAGCTCTTCGCGGTCTCCCAGAACGGCTTCGTCAACAAGTTCGTTCCGCCATTTCCGGCCCTCGAGGTTTCGGCCGTGGGCGCGGGCACGGAGCTCACGCTGAGCAAGACCGGCGATTGGACCTGGGAAAATCTGTTCCTCGCGACCGAAGTTCCGGTCAGCCTCTACCGCGTCTACCGCGGCGCCGTGAACGGCGCGTATTCCTGCGTGTTCAAGGCGTTGTCTCCCAAGTGGTCCGCCGGCGGCGATCCGGCGAACCCCGCGCCGGGGCAGCTCTTCGCCTACGTCGTCAGCGCGGTCAACGCTTCGGGACAGGAGACCAAGCGCGGAACCACGGGCACCTTCAACGCAGCGACCTGTCCGTAACCGCACGATGGCTTCCGTCACCGCAGCGCTCGTTCTGGCCGCGCTCCTGGCTGCGCCGGGGGAAGGTAAGGGAATGAACCTCATATCCTCGGCCTTCCAGCCGGGAGGATCGATACCGTCCCGTTTCACGTGCGACGGCGGCAACGTCTCACCTCCCCTCGCATGGAGCGGCGTCCCCGGGCCGGCGAAGTCGTTGGCGCTCGTCGTGACGGACCCCGACGCCCCCGACCCGAAGGCTCCCAAGATGACCTGGGTCCACTGGATCCTCTACGACCTCCCGGCCGAATCGAAGGGGCTGCGCGAGGCGGTTCCTCCCAAGGGCCTTCCGGCGGGAGCCTTCGAGGGCAGCAACGACTGGGGGAAGACCGGGTACGGCGGCCCGTGCCCGCCGATCGGGCGGCACCGGTACGTCTTCACGCTCTACGCGCTCGACGCGGGCCTGCCCGATCTCCGCGGGCCGTCGCGGGCGGCGCTCGAAAAGGCGATGGACGGGCACGTGCTCCAGAAGGCGGAGCTGATCGGAACCTACCAGCGCCAGTGACGAGGAGTTCCGCGGGCTCGGCCTTGGCTCTTCCCGTGGGCGGGGCTATCATCGCGGCCTTTTCGCAGGGGGGATCCCTTGGCCACGCGAGCGAAGCAAACCGCGGAAGATCTCAACCTCAACAACATCGTGACGCGGCAGTTCGACAAGGCCGCGAAGCACGTCAAGCTCCCGCCGGGCCTGCTGCACCAGATCAAGGTGTGCAACAACGTCTTCTACATGCAGTTCCCGGTGAAGATCGACGACCAATACGTCATCTTCGAGGCGTGGCGCGCCGAGCATAGCCACCACCGGAAGCCGCTCAAGGGGGGGATCCGCTACAGCCGGATGGTGGACCAGCACGAGATCATGGCGCTGGCCGCGCTGATGACCTACAAGTGCGCGATCGGCAACGTCCCGTTCGGAGGCTCGAAGGGGGGCATCAAGCTGCGCCCGCGCGACTACACGCCGGAGCAGCTCGAGAAGATCACCCGCCGCTACACGGCGGAGCTGATCGCAAAGAACTTCATCGGGCCGGGGGTCAACGTCCCCGCCCCCGACTACGGGACCGGCGAGCGTGAGATGGCGTGGATCGCCGACACCTACGACGCGTTCCACCCGGGCGGCATCGACAACTGGGCGTGCGTGACCGGAAAGCCCCTGACCCAGGGCGGCATCCGCGGCCGGCGCGAAGCGACCGGGCGCGGCGTCGTCTTCGGCCTGCGTGAAGTCTTCCACGACGCCGACGCGCTCAAGAAGACCGGCCTCAAGGGCACGCTCGCGGGGAAAAGGGTCGTCGTCCAAGGGTTCGGGAACGTCGGGTATCACGTCTCCAAGATCCTGTTCGAGGAAGACGGCTGCAAGATCGTCGCCGTTGGGGAATACGACGGCGCGGCGGTGAATCCGGCCGGCCTCGACATCGACAAACTCTACGAGTGGTTCAAGGCCAAGGGATCGATCAAGGGATTCCCGGGCGCCACGAAGACGCTGGCGAACGGCGCCGACGTCTTCGAGCTCGACTGCGACATCGTGATTCCCGCGGCCTTGGAGAACCAGATCCACCGCGGCAACGCGGCGAAGATCAAGGGGCGCATCGTCGCCGAGGCCGCCAACGGCCCGACCACGACCGAGGCCGAAGAGGTCTTGAACACGAAGGGAATCCTGATCCTCGCGGACATCTACCTCAACTCGGGAGGCGTGACCGTCTCGTATTTCGAGTGGGCGAAGAACATCTCGCACATGCGGTACGGCCTCCTTCAGAAGCGGGCCGACGCCTACCAGCGGGCGCAGATCGTCGCCGCGACCGAAGACCTGATGCAGGCCCGATTCCCCGCGTCCGTCCGCGAGGGGCTGCTCAAGGGGCTCGACGAGGAGGACCTCGTCCGCTCGGGCCTCGAGGAGACGATGTCGACCGGCTACCAGGAGATCTCGGACGTCCTCCGGAAGACCAAGAAGGTGGAAGACTTCCGGACCGCCGCGTTCATCTGCGCGGTCGAGAAGGTCGGGCGTGCCTACCTCGAGCTGGGCGTCTTCCCCTGATCCGAAAAGGAACTCCCCGCCGGTGAGCTCCTACATTCACGGTACCTCCCCCGAAGAACAGGAGCGCCTCGCCCTCCTGAACGGCATCGTCAACGCCGGATCGCTGCGCGAGCTGCCGATCGCGGGCGGTGAGCGGATCCTCGAAGTCGGCTCGGGGCTCGGGCAGCTGGCTCGCCTGATGTCCCGCGCCGCGGGCTCCTCGGGACGCGTGGTCGGGATCGAGTTCAGCGCGGAGCAGATCGCCCGCGCCGACGCCCTGGCCTCCGCCGTCGGCGAGCAGGGGCTCGTCGAGTTCCGGCGAGGGGATGCCGCCTCCCCGCCGCTCGACGAGCGCGAGTGGGGCTCGTTCGACCTCTCTCACGCGCGCTTCCTCCTGGAGCACGTGACCGACCCACAGGCCGTCGTCGGCGCGATGGTGCGCGCCGTCCGTCCCGGTGGGCGGGTGGTCCTCGAGGACGACGACCACGACGTTCTCCGGCTCTGGCCCGAGCCCGAAGCGGTGTTGGAGGTGTGGTACGCCTACGTCGAGAGCTACCGCCGGATCGGCTGCGATCCGCTGATCGGACGCAAGCTCGTGTCGCTCCTGCACGGCGCGGGGGCGGTCCCCGTCCGCTCGACTTGGATCTACTTCGGGGCCTGCTCCGGCGATCCCGTCTTCGCCGCGCTGGTCGCGAACCTGGCCGGCATCCTGGCGGGAGCGCGGGAGGCGATCCTGGCGACCGGCGCCGTGGGAGCCTCGAAGCTCGAGCGCGCCCTTGGGTCGCTTCGTGCGTGGGGAGCCCGCCCCGACGCCAGCTTCGGCTATGCGATCGCCTGGGCCGAAGGGCGGCGGCCCCGGTGAGCGCTCCGGCGCTTCGCATCGGGATCGATCTCGGCGGAACGAAGATCGAGGGGATCGCGCTCGACCCCGAAGGCGCCACGGCAGCGAGGGCCCGTATCGCGACCCCGCGCGGCGACTACGACGCCACCGTGGCGGCGATCGTGGGGTTGGTCGCCGATCTGGAGTCGAGCGCGGGAGCCGAGGGAGCGGTCGGGATCGGCATGCCCGGCACGATCTCTCCCGCGACCGGGCTCGTGAAGAACGCCAACTCGACCTGGCTCAACGGCCGTCCCCTGGGAACCGACCTGGAGCGCGCCCTCGCGCGGCCGGTGCTGCTTGCGAACGACGCCAACTGTTTCGCGCTCTCGGAAGCGGTCGATGGTTCCGGGGCCGGCGCCAGGGTCGTTTTCGGGGTCATCCTGGGCACGGGGGTCGGCGGCGCGATCGTCGCGAACGGCGCGCTGCTGACCGGCGCGAACGCGATCGCCGGCGAGTGGGGGCACGTGCCCCTTCCGTGGATGGAACCGGGCGAATTCCCGGGCCCGCACTGCTGGTGCGGCCGGCGGGGATGCATCGAGACGTTTCTTTCGGGTCCGGCGAGGTTGAAGATCCCGGAAGGAACGCCCGACGTCTACGAGACCCGCCTCGCCCGCGCGCTGGCGATGATCGTCAACGTGATCGATCCGGACGTCATCGTGCTCGGCGGGGGGCTGTCGAAGATCGCCGCGCTCTACGAGGCGGTGCCACGGCTGTGGTCCCGCTGGGTCTTTTCGGACCGCGTGGACACGCGACTCCTCCCTCCGCGGCACGGGGATGCCGGCGGGGTGCGGGGCGCCGCGTGGCTGTGGCCGGCCGGAACAACGTGGTAACTTGCGCGTTTCAGCCCGCTGAAACTCCGCGTTCGGGCGCGCGTAGACAGGGGAAGCCGGGCGGAGCGTCGATCGTGCCGCCGCGGCGCATCCCAGGAGGAGAACCCCAGGTGATCAAGAACGTTTCGGCCGTCCTGCTCGTGCTCGCCCTGGTCGCCTCGGCGGCCCCGGCGTTTCCCGCCCGCGCGGCGGAACTCCCGATCCCCGATATCCCGTTCCAGAAGTACACGCTCGGGAACGGATTGACGCTGATCGTCCACGAGGACCACAAGGCGCCGATCGTGGCGGTCAACGTCTGGTATCACGTCGGCTCGAAAAACGAGAAGTTGGGACGCACCGGGTTCACGCACCTGTTCGAGCACCTGATGTTCAACGGAAGCGAGAACTTCAACGACGACTACTTCAAGGCGGTCGAGCCGCTCGGCGCCAGCGAACTGAATGGAACCACCAACAACGACCGGACCAACTACTTCCAGAACATTCCCAAGATGGCGCTCGACACGATCCTGTGGCTCGAGTCGGACCGGATGGGGCACCTCGTCGGAGTGATCGACAAGGCCAGGCTCGACGAACAGCGCGGGGTCGTGCAGAACGAGAAGCGCCAGGGTGAAAACGAGCCGTACGCGGTCGCGGAAGAGCTCTCCACAAAGGCGTGCTTCCCCGCAGGACATCCGTACTCGTGGACGGTCATCGGTTCGATGGACGACCTGGACGCGGCCAAGCTCGAGGACGTGAAGGAGTGGTTCAAGACCTACTACGGTCCGAACAACGCGGTGCTGGTCGTCGCGGGCGACGTCGATCCGAAGGATATCCTCGCCAAGGTGACGACCTACTTCGGCGACATCCCCCCGGGGCCCCCGGTCGCCAGGTTCGAGCAGTGGCCCGCGAAGCGGACGGGGACGGTGCGCCAGAGTGTCCAGGACCGCGTACCCCAGTCGCGCATCCTCAAGATCTGGAACGTGCCCGGAGACGTGACGCGGGACCGGGTCCTGCTGAGCCTCGCCGGCCAGGTCCTTTCGTCGGGGAAGAACTCCCGCCTGTACAAGCGTCTCGTCTACGACGACCAGATCGCGACCTCGGTGTCGGCGTACAACGACACGCGTGAGATCGCGAGCCTCTTCACCATCCAGGCCGACGCCAAGAAGGACGTCGATCCGGCCAAGGTCGAGGCGGCGATCGACGAAGAGCTGGCGAAGTTGCTCGCTTCGGGGCCGACCGACGAGGAGATGACCCGCGCGAAGACGGAGATATTCGCCGGCTTCATCCGCGGGGTCGAGCGGATCGGCGGCTTCGGCGGAAAGTCCGACGTGCTCGCCTCCAGCATGACCTACGCGGGACGCCCGGACGGGTACAAGGACGAGCTCGCCATCGTCCGCGGCGCCACGGCGTCCCAGGTCAAGGAGGCCGCCCAGCGCTGGCTCTCCGACGGGCAATACGTGCTCACGATCGATCCCTACCCCGCGACGTTGAAGGCCGAGGCGAAGGGGGCGGATCGCTCGAAGCTCCCGGCGGCCGGCGCGTCCCCCGACGGCACGCTCCCGCCGATCCAGAAGGCGGCGCTCTCGAACGGGTTGAAGGTCCTGTTCGCCGAGCGCCACGCGATCCCTGTGGTGAACTTCGACCTGCTCTTGGACGCCGGTTACGCGGCGGACACCGGCGCCGTCCCGGGCACGGCGGATCTGGCCGTCTCGATGATGTCCGAGGGGACGAAGACGAGGACGTCTCTCCAGATCTCGGACGAACGGCAGAAGCTCGGCGCGCAAATCGGGGCGAACTCGAGCCTCGACACGACCTCGGTCACCCTCTCCGCCTTGAAAGTCAACCTCGACCCCTCGCTCGCGCTGTGGGCGGACATCATCCTCAACCCTTCGTTCCACGACGCCGACTTCAAGCGCTTGCAGAAGCAGCAGATCGCCGGGATCCAGCGGGAGAAGGCCGAGCCGATCGGTATGGCGCTGCGCGTCTTCCCGAAGCTCCTCTACGGCGCCGGCCACCCGTACAGCCTCCCGTTCACCGGATCGGGGTACGAAGACGGCGTCGCGAAGCTGACACGCGACGAGCTCGTCAAGTTCCACCAGACCTGGTTCAAGCCCGCAAGCGCGACCCTGATCGTCGTGGGCGACACGTCCCTCGACGAGATCAAGCCGAAGCTCGAGGCCTTGTTCAAGGATTGGAAGGGCGGCGCGGCGCCGAAGAAGAACCTCGCCACCGTCCCCGGCAAGCCGGGGGCGACGATCTACCTACTGGACCGGCCCGGATCCCTCCAGTCGATCATCCTCGCCGGGCAGCTCGTCCCGCCGGTCGCGAACCCCGACGAGATCGCCTTCAAGACGATGATTCAGATCCTCGGTGGGTCGTTCATCTCCCGCATCAACATGAATCTCCGCGAGGACAAGCACTGGTCCTACGGCTCCTACGCGTTCGTGCCGGACGCGCGCGGGCAGCGCCCGTTCCTCGGCTACGCGCCGGTCCAAACCGACAAGACCAAGGAATCGATGGCCGAGATGATGAAGGAGCTCAAGGGGATCGTCGGCGGCAAGCCGGTCACGCCGGTCGAGCTGACCCAGGCCCAGGACGGGCTGACGAAGACCCTGTCCGGGGAGTGGGAGACGCAAGGGGCGGTCCAGGGCTCGATCGCCGAGATGGTGCGATTCGGCCTCCCCGACGACTACTTCAAGACCTTCCCCGGAAAGGTCCGCGCGCTCAAGGCGACGGACGTGGACGCGAACGCGAAAAAGACGCTCACCCCGGACAAGCTGGTTTGGGTGGTCGTGGGGGATCGGGCCAAGATCGAATCGGGCATCAAGGAACTGGGGTGGGGGGACGTCAAGCTCCTCGACCCCGACGGGAACCCGATCGCGAAGTAGGCTCCTGGGGCCCGGCCGGAAACCGGCCGGGCCCCCCTCCATTTCGGCCCCGCGCGGGCTGTGCTACAAAGCCCGCGCATGTCATCCGGCCGGCCGCTCCCCCCTGTTGCCCCCCGCGTTCCCGTCTCGGCGACGCTTCACGGCGATCTCCGCGTGGACGAGTACGCGTGGCTGCGGGACAAGGACGACCCCAGGGTCAAGGCCCATCTTGAAGCCGAGAACGCCTACGCCGACGAAGTGATGAAGCCCACCGCCCCGGCGAAGGAGACCCTTTACAAGGAAATGCTGGCGCGGGTCAAGGAAACCGACCTGTCGGCGCCGTACCGCAAGGGGAAGTACTGGTATTACGCGCGAACCGAGGAAGGCAAGCAGTACCCGATCCTGGGGAGGAAGGAAGGATCGCTGTCCTCCGCCGAGGAAGTCGTCCTCGACCTGAACGATCTCGCGCGCGATCACGATTACTTCGCCGTCGATGCCTTCGTGGTGACCGACGACGGCTCCCTTCTCGCGTACAGCGTCGATACCACCGGATTCCGAGAGTACACCCTCCACGTCAAGGACTTGAGACGCCGCGCGAACGGACCGGAGTCGATCCCGCGGGTGAGCTCGGCCGCATGGTCGGCGGACGGGCGGACGCTTTTCTACGTCACCGACGACGACGCGAAGCGGCCCTACCGGCTGTGGCGCCATCGCCTGGGCGAGAGCGCCGACGCGCTGATCTACGAGGAGGCGGACGAGCGGTTCTCGCTCAACCTCCGCCGCTCGAGGAGCGGCGGGTACGTGTTCCTGGACGCCGACAGCCACACCACGAGCGAGTCGCGGTATCTCCCCGCCGATCGCCCCGCCGACGAGTTCCGTCTCGTGCTCCCCCGCAGCCCGGACCTGGAGTACGAGATCGACCACGGCGACGACCTCTTCTGGATCCGCATCAACGACCGCGGGCGGAACTTCCGGCTCGTGTGCTGCCCCGTCTCCGATCTGTCCCCCGGAGCGTGGACGGAGGTTCTCCCCCACCGCGAGGACGTGATGCTCGCGGGAATCGAGCCCTTCAGGGGGCACCTGGTCGCCTACGAGCGCGCGGAGGGGCTCGATCGTTTCCTGGTGATCGACCTCGAGACGGCGGAGCGGCATGCCGTCGCCTTCCCGGAGGCGGCGTTTTCCTGCTTTCCCGACATCAACGCCGAGTTCGACACGCCCCTGTTCCGCTTCCGCTACCAGTCGATGGTGACCTCGCAGAGTGTCTACGACTACGACGTGATCACGAGGGAGCGGACGCTCGTCAAGCGCGTCGAGGTGCAAGGGGGGTACGACCCGTCGCGGTACGCCATCGAGCGGATTCACGCGACCGCCCCCGACGGCACGCGCGTCCCGGTCTCGCTCGCCTACCGCACGGACACGCCGCGGGACGGCAGCGCCCCGCTCCACCTCGTCGGCTACGGCGCGTACGGCTTCCCTCTCCCGGTCCTCTTCTCGTCGAACCGCCTGTCGCTCCTCGACCGCGGCGTCATCTGCGCGCTCGCGCACGTGCGCGGCGGCGGCGAGATGGGAAAGCCCTGGCACGACGCCGGGCGGATGGCGCACAAGGCGAACAGCTTCACCGACTTCATCGCGGTGGCGTCCCACCTGGTGGGCGCCGGGTACACGGCCCACGATCGTCTGATCGCCGAGGGGGGAAGCGCGGGAGGGCTCCTCATGGGGGCCGTCGCCAACCTCCGCCCCGACGTCGCGGCGGGGATGATCCTGAAGGTCCCCTTCGTCGACGTCATCAACACGATGCTGGACACCTCGCTTCCTTTGACGGTCGCGGAATTCGAGGAATGGGGAAACCCGGCGGACCCCGGGGACTACGCCCGGTTGAAGACCTACTGCCCCTACACGAACCTGTCGCGCCGGCCTTACCCCGCGATGCTCGTCAAGACCTCGCTGAACGACAGCCAGGTGATGTTTTGGGAGCCGGCCAAGTACGTGGCGCGGCTCCGCGCGCTGAACGAAGGGGCGCCCCAGGTCCTGCTCAAGGTCAATTTCGCCGCCGGTCACGGCGGATCGTCCGGACGCTACGACGCCCTGCGCGAGATCGCCGCGGACGTCGCCTGGATGCTCGCGACCTGGGGGATCGAGGCGTGACCCGCCCGTTCCACTTCTCGTTCTTCGTGCGCGAACTGGACGCCACGCGGCGATTCTACGGCGGCGTGCTCGGCTGCCGCGAGGGACGGAGCACCGAACTCTGGGTGGACTTCGATTTCTTCGGGAACCAGATCTCGGCCCACGCGACCGGGCGTCCGTCGCCGACGGAGGACAAGGGCCAGGTGGACGAGATCGCGGTGCCGATGCCCCACTTCGGCGCCATTCTCGGATGGGACGAATTCCACGCGCTGGCCTCGCGCGTCGCCGCCGCCGGGATCGACTTCGTGATCCCTCCGCGCGTTCGGTTCGCCGGCCAGCCCGGCGAGCAGGCGACGATGTTCTTCCTCGACCCGAGCGGGAACGCCCTGGAGTTCAAGTCGTTCCGTCACCCGGAGCACGTGTTCACCGCGTGAGGACCGCGTCGGTCGTCGTCGCCGGCTGCGGGGTGATGGGGGCGAGCGTCGCCTGGCACCTCGCCCGGCGCGGCTTGCGTGACGTCCTGGTCGTCGATCGCGGGGCGCGGGCGGGCCTGGGGAGCACCGGGGCCGCGACCGGGGGGTTCCGCGCTCAGTTCGCCTCGCCGGTCAACGTGCGGCTGTCGCTGCTCGCGCGGGAGAAGCTGCGCGGCTTTCGTGAGGAACTCGGCGTGGACTCGGGATACCGCCCGCGCGGGTACCTGTGGCTCGCGAGCGACGCCCGCCAGCTCGCAGTCCTGCGCGCGGCGCTCGCCGTCCAGCAGAAGGAAGGGCTCTCGGAGGCGAACGAGGTCGGCCCCGACGAGATCGCCCGGCTGCAGCCCGCGATCGCGGACGCCGGAATCGTCGGGGGCACCTTCTGTCCGACCGACGGCTACATCGTCCCCCTCGCGATCCTCCAAGGGTACGCCGCGGACGCGGAGCGACGGGGGGTGCGGTTCGCGTGGGGCGCGGAGCTGACCGGGATCGAGCGCGGGCCCGACGGCGGGATGGTCGCGGTACGCGTGGGGGCGGAGCGGATTTCCTGCGATCGGGTGGTGAACGCCTGCGGAGCGTGGGCCGCGTCCGTCGCCGCTCTCGCCGGGCTCGAGCTGCCGGTGACGCCGCTGCGGCGCCAGGTCGCGATGACGGTCCCGTGCACCAGGGTCCCGCCGAACGCGCCGATGACGATCTGGACCGAGGACGGCTTCCACATCCGGCCGCGCGACGGTCGCGTGCTGTTCGCCTTCCCGTCGCCCGGCGACCCGCGCGACCCGTTCGCGACCGGTGTCGAGCCCCGATGGCTCGAGGAGGTCGATCGGAAGAAGGAAGATCGCGTGGCGGCGCTTCGAGGGATCCCGATCGACCGGGCGGCCTGCTGGGCGGGGCTGTACGAAATGTCCCCCGACAAGCACGCGATCCTCGGGGAGGCTCCGGGGTGTGCACGGCTGTTCCTCATCAACGGCTCCTCGGGGCACGGGGTGATGCACGCCCCCGCCCTGGGCCAGCTGCTTGCCGAGATCCTGATCGACGGAAAGGCGACGAGCTTCGATGCCACCCCGCTCCGGCCGGAGAGGTTCGCCGAAAGCGCTCCGAATCCGGGTGAGATTCTCTGACGGGACCTGCCGATTGGACGAAGCGCCGGACAGGTTTACATTGAATCCTATGACGGCGGAGGTTCGATGATCCCGGTGGTCCTCGCCGCGTTGACCGCGGCCCAGGTGCTGATAGCGGCGCCCCAACAGGCGCTCGGCGCGACGCAGGTCCAGGTGGAAAAGGCGCTCGGCCCCGCCAAGGGTGTCGGGACCGACTTCACCCCGAGCGTCGCCGTCCCCGGCGACAAGGACCAGGTGGTCACGCTCGAGTACCCGAAGGCCCTCGTGCGCCTGTACCTCGCGCCGCCGGACGGTAAGAGCTTCCTCTTGTCATTCGCGACGACCGTGGATCTCTTCCCCACGGGCACCGGCGTCGGGATCGGCACGGACCGCGGGAGCGTGCTCCGGGAGATCGGCGGCCCCGAGTTCGAGGACGAGGATCAGATCGTCTACTCGACGCCCGTTCCGGGCGATCCAGGGCCGGGAGATCGCGTTCGCCTGTTCTTCAAAGACGACAAGGTCGAAGCGATCGAGTGGCGCTACTCTATCCGCGTCACGAAATAGCTCCCGCTCCCGAGTTCGACCGGCTCTCGCGCCGCAGCGGTTCGAGGAGGACCCATGCGCTTCCAACGTCGTCCGCTCGTTCTGGCCGAGATCCTCGCTCTGTCCGTTCTCGTGGGCGGCGCCGCCGCCGCCGCCGAGTTCTCGTATTCGGGCGATCACGGCCCCTCGCATTGGGGGCAGCTCGACCCGGGGTTCGCGGCCTGCGGGACCGGGGGCGCGCAGTCGCCGGTGGACTTCGCCTCGGGCTCGAAGCTCGCAACCAAGTCCGCCGACCTGCCGGTGACGTATCGCGAGACCGAGGGCGAGATCTTCAACAACGGGCACACGATCGAGGTGGAGACGAAGGGCGACAACGCTCTCGTGCTCGACGGCGTGCGCTACGAGCTGGTGCAGTTCCACATCCACACCCCCAGCGAACACACCGTGAAAGGGCGCGGGTACGACATGGAGCTCCATCTCGTGCACCGAAGCGCGGACGGGAAGCTCGCGGTGATCGGCGTCATGCTCGAGCGCGGCAAGGACAGCGGGGCGCTCGCGCCGATCTTCGCCAGCCTCCCGGACGAAGCGGGTCCGAAGCACCCGTTGAAGGCCCCCTTCAACCCGGCGGACTTCCTGCCGAAGTCGCGCGAGCACCTTCGCTACGCCGGCTCGCTCACGACGCCGCCGTGCTCCGAGGGGGTGCGCTGGTTCGTGCTCCTGGGGCCGATGACCGTCTCGAACGAGGACATGGCGCGCGTGGCCGAGCGCCTCAAGTTCAACGCCCGGCCCGTCCAGCGGAAGCTCTAGACCACACAAGCCCGAGAGCTCCGAACGCGAGCGACGGCAGGACGACCCAGACGAGCTCGCTCGACAGGACCGCCCACGCTTCCCCCGAACGCACGAAGCTCTCGAGGCCGATCGGCGAGACCCGGATCGGAGTCCACGGGAAAAACGTGCGCGCGTTCGAGAACGGCGAGAGGAACGCGACCCCGAGGCCGCCGTCGGTGAAGGCGTCGAGAAACCCGTGCGAGGCGGCGCAGAGAATGAAATAGGACGCCAGGACGCGAGGCGAGGCCTGCTCCCCGAAGCGACGCGCGAGCGCCGCGGCCCCGACTCCGAGAACGAGGGCGAACGCGGGCGAATGGGTGAGCCCTCGATGGCCCAGGAGCGAGCCGTACGGGACGCCGAACCGGAACCCGAGGACGTCGAAGTCGGCGACGGCGGTGCACAGGACGCCGAGCGCGATCGCTTGGCGCGTCAGCCCCCGGTGGCGGAAGAACGGCGCCAGACCCAGCGCCACTGCGGGATGCGTGAACACCGTGGGCATGCCGCGCGATAGTATCGTCGACGGGGACGGCAACCGCATTTCGCAAATTGGAATACGGTTGCTATCCCCGATTTCTCAGCGCCGCCGCGCGACCCCGACCTTCGGACACGACGATTCCACCGGGCAGGTCGAGCAGACCGGCGAGATCGGCTTGCAGACCGCTTGCCCGTGGCGCACGAGGATCTCGTTGATCGGGATCCACCATCGACGCGGCAGCCCGGCCCGCAGAGCCGTTTCGGTGGCGTCGGGGGTCGTGGTCTTCACCCAGCCGAGCCGGTTCGAGATCCGGTGGACGTGCGTGTCCACGCAGATCCCGGGTTTCCCGAATCCGAGCGTCACGGTGAGGTTCGCGGTCTTGCGTCCGACCCCCGGGAGCTCGATCAGCTCGTCGAGCGTTTCGGGAACGCGGCCGGCGTGCTCCCCGAGCAGGCGTTTCGAAATCCCCCGTATCTGGCGCGCCTTCGTCCGGTAGAACCCGGCCGGGTAGATCGCCTTGGCGATCGCAGCCTCGTTCAGCCTCAGCATCCCTCGCGGCTCCGACGCTTTCGCGAACAGGCGTTCGGTTGCGGCGTAGGTGACCTCGTCCTTCGTGCGCAACGAGATCACGCAACTGATCAAGATCCGGAACGGCGACTCGCCGTTCGCGCGGCGAAAGCGGTCGATGTCGTAGCGGCGGGATAGAGCGCCCAGCACCCGGCCGAAATTCCGCCTCACGCGGTTTCCAGCGGGACGTCCCGCTTGGGAACCGGATAGGCGCGGTCGAGGTCGGCCAGGTCCTCTTCCGTCAGCACGATGTCCGCCGCTCGCACGTTGTCGCGCACGTGGTCGCGGCGGGCGGCCTTCGGAATGGAGATCACGTGATCGTGCCGCATCGTCCAGGCGAGCGCGATCTGGGCCGGGGTGGCGCCGTGGCGCCGCCCGACGTCGCGGAGCGCATCGGCGATCCGGAGACGCCCCTGATCGAGGGGCGAATAGGCCATGATCGCGACGTCGCGCCCGGCGCACCACGGGAGCAGGTTCCGCTCGATGCCGCGGCGCTGCAGGTTGTAAAGCACCTGGTTCGCGGCCACGGCCCGACCTCCCCGCAACCCCTCCGACCGCGCCATCTCGTCGAGGTCGAAGTTCGACACGCCGTAATGGACGACCTTCCCCTCATCGACCAGTGTCGCGAACGCCGCGAGCGTCTCTTCGAGCGGGTGGTCGCCGGGCCAGTGCAGGAGGTAGAGATCGACACGGTCGGTCTTCAGGCGGCGGAGCGATCGTTCGCATGCGCGGAGCGTGCCGTCGTAGCTCGCATTCGACGGAAGTACCTTCGAAACGAGGACGACCTCGTCGCGCCTCCCCTCGATCGCCTCGGCGACGACCTCTTCGGCACCGCCTTGGCCGTACATCTCGGCCGTATCGACCAACGTCATGCCGAGATCGAGGCCGTACTTGAGCGCCGACACCTCGTCGGCGCGCTCGGCGTCGTTTTCCCCCATCCTCCAGGTGCCCATGCCGAGGCTCGGCAGCGACGCACCCGACCGCGCGCGAACCTGGAAGATCACGGGGCGCTCACCTCGCCGGGCGGGCGCTCCCGCCGTCGCCGACCCAGTACGGCGTCCAGCACAAGGCGACGCCGTCCACCGCGATGTCCGACTTCTTGGGCTTGACGGATGCGGTCTCGACCGCCGCGCTCCCATCGTCGTTCGCGGTGGTGAGCTCCTGGATCTCGGATTGCAGCTCGGCCGCGAGGTCGGCTTTCTTCTGTTGGACGCTCTGGAGCGATTCCGTCGCGGTGCCGACGTCCTCGCGATCGCGAAGCGTGCGGGAGATTCCCCGGGCCGCCGTCGTCGCCCGCCCGATCGTCCCGACCGAGATCGTCTTCCGCCCGAAGAATGCGCCCAGGAGCGTCGCCCCGACGCTGATGGCGCTCTGCACCGTCTGCGCCTGCGCCTGGGTGGCTTCGCGGGACACGCGGTCGGCGGCCCGCTGCTCCTGCGTCGTCAGAGCGTCGAGCTTGGCGACGTATTTCGCCCGGAGCGCCTCGATCGCGGCGTCGCGCTTTTCGCGCGCGGCGTGCTGGACGCGGACCTTGAAATCCCCTTCGCTCTCCCCCGGCTTGGCGGTCAGCTTGAGCGACGGGCAGGAGAACAGGTCGAGCGTTGCCGTCCGGTAGAGCGCCTCGCCGAGCGCCTTCGACCACGCCGGGTAGCTCTTGGGCTGCGATGCCGCCGCGGGGAGCGTGTCGAACGATCCCTTCGGGTCGGGCGACGTGTCGAGCTCCGGCTTCCCGTCCTGCGGCTCGGCCTGGTCCCACGCGGCGTCCTCGCCTTCGATCGGCAGGAGGAGCGCGCGATCGACCCACGTGTCGATGCCGGACTTCGCATCGACGAAGTGGAGCTTCGCGGTGCCGAGCAGCGCGGGGCGGTACACCAGCCGCTCGCCGGCCTGCGCGCTTCCGCGCCACGGGATGAACGATTCCTTGACCCCGGCGGGGACGGGGGGGCGGGCCGACGCGGCCGTCGAAGCGGAGACCGGGGCGGACGCCGCCGCGGCCGCGCCCCCTTTCCGCGACGCCATCACCATCTGGATCTGCTTCTTGGTCATGGGGCCGCGCAAGTAGGCGAGCGTCCAGCGCGTCTGGAAGAGAACCGGGGCGTCTTCGTGAACGTCGTTCATCAGAAACACGCGGTTCCCGAGCCCGGCGAGCGTCGCCTCCATGGCGGCGCGGTCGAAGCTCTTCCCCGCCGCGGCGTTCGCGCCCTCGAGCCCTTCGATCACGCGCGCCTTGTCGCGCTCGGTCTGCAGGCGCCCCAGGAACCAGGTCCCAGCGTTCGACAGGCCCTTGTAGTCGAGGTCCACCGGATTCTGCGTCGCGACCACGCAGCCGAGACCGAACGCCCGCGCCTGCTTCAGAAGGGTCAGCATCGGCGTCTTGGCGGGGGGATTCGCGACCGGCGGGAAGAACCCGAAGATCTCGTCCATGTAGAAGAGCGCTCGCAGGGACGACGTCCCCGCCTGGCCGCGCATCCAGGCGACGATCTCGTTCAGGAGGAGGGTGACGAAGAACATCCGCTCGGCATCGGAGAGATGCGCGATCGAGAGCACGCTGACGCGGGGCTTCCCCTCGGGGGTCCACAGGAGCCGCTGGATGTCGAGCGGCTCGCCGGTCAGCCACGCCGAAAACCCCGGCGAGGCCAGCAGGTTGTTCAGCGTCATCGCGAGGGCGGTGCGGTCCTTCGCCGGGTAGAACGACTCGACGTCGACGACGCCGACGCGGTCGAACGGAGGCTTTTGCACGTCGCGGATCAGCGCGGCGAGATCGAGATCCTTCCCTTGGGACCAGGCCGACTCGACGAGCTTCGCCATCAGGATATGCTCGCGGCTCTTCAAAGGATCGGCGTCGATCCCGAGGAGGGCGCAGAGCCCCGAGACGGTGCCGTTGATCTTGTCGCGAAGGGCGTCCTCGTCGCCCCGCACGGCGTCCGGCGGGACCGACAGCGAGCGCAGGATCGACAGCGGAATCCCCGCCGAGCTCCCGGGGGTGTAGATCGCGAGGTCGACGGCGGCGCGCAGCTTCTTGATGCGCTCGGGCCCCTCGCCCCATTCGGCCAGCCCCTTCGCCCATGCCGCCGCGGTCTGCTCGGCGAGGGCGTCCGCCGTGATCCCCTTCCGCTCCGCCTCGCCGTCGTCGATCCAGGGCCTGAAGTCCGCGGGGGCCAAATCGGGGAACTGGAGCACGAGGTTCCCGAGGTCCCCCTTGGGATCCACGGCGATCGTCGGGATCCCGTCGATCGCCGCTTCCTCGATCAGCCCGATCCCCAGTCCGGTCTTTCCGCTCCCGGTCATCCCGACGATCACGGCGTGGGTGGTGAGGTCGCGGGAGTCGTAGAGCAGCGGCTCCGGCTCCTTCGGCGCGCCCGGCCCGGCCAGCTTGCCGAGGTAGAAGACGCCCAGCTTCTCGAACTCCTTCATCGAGCGCTCTCCGTCAGACAGGCGGCTTCAGCGTCCGCATCACGATCGCCTCGTCGACGACCAGACGGTGGCCGTCGCCGTTCTTCTTCACCTCGGGCTGCGAGAAGGGATCGAACTCGTACGGCTTGATGATCCGCCCCCACACCGCCTTCAGCGCGCGCGCCCCGATCCGGCTCGATTTCGCCGCCTCGTCGGCGACCTTCTTCACCGCGCCCTCGGTGACCTCGAGGTCGATGCCGTAGTTCTTGAAGAAATTCTGCGATGCCTTGAAGACGCAATCCCGCGGCTCGATGAAGATGCGGGAAAGGATCCCCGCGTGCAGGTCCTCGAGGATGATCGCGTTGTCGAACCGCGACAGGAATTGCGGCTGCATGCCGAAGTCGAACAGGTCCTCCTGCTTGAACCAATGGCGCAGGGTGAAGAACTCGCGGATCTGGACCTCGCCGTTCTCGTAGACGGTCTCGGTCGGGAGCTTCACCCGTGAGCTGGGCGAGGTGACGCGTCGGTAGACCATGTCGTAGAGGTTCTCGAACGCCCCCGCGCACAGGAACAGCATCTTCCCCGTGTCCACGTGGATCGCTGCCTTCTCGAGCTGTTTCCCCTTGTAGACGGTGACCGGATAGAGGATGCGCTCCCCTTCGATCAACGTCAGGAGCCCCTGCTGGATGTTGATCCCCGTGACGTAGGGCTTCCCACCCACCATCGCCGAGATCTTGTCGATCTCGTCGATGCAGACGGTGGCGTGCTCCATGTAGTTGCCGATCTCCTCGGCCGTCGCTCCCTCGCCCAGGATCTCCCGCGCGCGCTCTTCCAGCCGCTCCAGGAGGCGGTTGGGATCCACGATCCCTTCTTCGGTGGCGAACTGGTTGGCGTTCATGATCACGACGACGCGGTTCTCGTGGATCTCCTCTCTCGAAGCGTAGAGGCGCTCCATCGATCGCATGATCGTGGTCTTGCCGGTGCCCGAATTCCCGATCATCAGGAGGTTTCCGTACTTCTCCCCCTGGACGTGCTTGAAGATCGCCACCGACACGAACTTCAGCGTGTCTTGCTGGCCGATGACGTCGGCCTGGAGGAACTCGTTGATTTCGACGGGCTTCATCCCGATTCACTCCGTGTTAACGCGGAAGGCAGGAACGGGGATTATAGCCGTTCCGTATAGAGTAGGCGGCGGAGGTCCGGGGCGCAGCCGTCGACCCCGCCAGGAGGCCCTCGATGCTCGGCTTCGTGCTCTTCTTGGTGATCGCGGTTCCGATCTTGTTCGGTCTCGCGCGCGCGTTGCGCCGGGGAGGGTTCCAGGTGATGAACGCCGACGGCAGGCACGTTCGCGGCGGACTCGGCGGCGTCGCCCTCACGGTCGCGGGTCTCGTCGTCCTGCTCGTCGTGATGGTGACGTCGGTCCGCGTGGTCCCGGTCGGGCACGGGCTGGTCGTCTTCAACACGGTCTCGAAATCGTTCCGGATGTCTCCCCAGGGCGTGACCTTCGTCTGGCCGCTGATCAGTCAGACCGAGCAGTACGACCTGAGGCGGCTCGAATACACGATGTCGAGCACCCAGGGGGAGGGCCGCCGCGCGGCCCAGGACGATTCGCTCTGGTCCCCGACGCAGGAGGGGCTCCAGGTCGGTATCGACCTGACGCTCTGGCACCACCTCGACCCGACCCGCGTGGTTCAGATCCACCAGAAGATCGGCCCCGACTACGAAGAGAAGATCCTCCGGCCGGCCGTGCGCTCGGTCATCCGCCTCGTGATCTCGGAATACCCGGTGATGGACGTCTACTCGTCGAAGCGTGCCCTGATCCAGGACGAGATCAACGCGAAGATCAAGACCCTCGTCGAAAAAGACGGGTTCATCGTCGACGAGGTGGTCCTCCGCGACGTGCGGTTCACCGATCAGTTCGCGAAGGCGATCGAGGCGAAGCAGATCGCCCAGCAGTCGGCCGAGCAGATGAAGTACACGCTCGAGAAGGAGCAGAAGGAAGCCGAGCG
>JBGQLU010000033.1:0-28548 GCA_041500265.1 Acidobacteriota bacterium
GAGCTTGGCGCTCTCGGCGTCGAGCTCCTTCTGGAGCCCCGGGATCGTCCCGTACTGGAGCTGGGACGCGCGCTCGTACGCCTGCTCGCGCTGGGCGCGCTCGATGTCCGCCTTGGCCTCGTCGAGCTTCGCCTTGAGGGCGGCGATCCGGCCGATGGCTTCCTTTTCCGCCTGCCAGCGCGCTTTCTTCGACTGCAGCTCCTCGTTCAGGTCGGCGAGCTCCTTTTCCAGCCTCGACAGCCGGTCCTTCGAGGCAAGGTCTTTCTCCCGTTTCAAAGCCTGCCGCTCGATCTCGAGCTGGGTGACCCGCCGTCCGACCTCGTCGATCTCCGCGGGAACGGAGTCGATCTCCATCTTGAGCCGGGCCGCCGCCTCGTCGACGAGATCGATCGCCTTGTCGGGGAGGAATCGGTCGGAGATGTAGCGCTCGGAGAGGGTCGCGGCGGCGACCAGCGCGGCATCCTGGATGCGCACCTTGTGATGCGCCTCGTAGCGGTCCTTGAGTCCCCGGAGAATCGAGATCGTGTCGGCGACCGAGGGCTCACCGACGAGCACCGGCTGGAACCGGCGCTCGAGAGCGGCGTCCTTCTCGATATGCTTCCGGTACTCGTTCAGCGTGGTCGCGCCGATGCAGCGAAGCTCGCCGCGGGCGAGCGCCGGCTTGAGGAGGTTGGCGGCATCGACCGCCCCTTCGGCCGCCCCCGCTCCCACGAGAGTGTGGAGCTCGTCGATGAAGAGGATGACCCGTCCGTCGCTCTCCTGGATCTCCTTGAGGACGGCCTTCAGCCGGTCCTCGAATTCGCCACGGTACTTCGACCCGGCGATCAGCGCGCCCAAGTCGAGCGCGACCAGACGCCGGTCGCGGAGCGTCTCGGGAACGTCCCCGGAGGCGATCCGCCGCGCGATCCCTTCCACGATCGCCGTCTTCCCGACACCGGGATCGCCGATCAGGACCGGATTGTTCTTCGTGCGCCTCCCGAGAATCTGGATCGTCCGCCGGATCTCCTCGTCGCGCCCGATGACGGGGTCGAGCTTGCCGCGGTGGGCGAGGTCGGTGAGGTCCTTCGCGTAGCGCCGTAGCGCCTGGTACTTGTCCTCGGGATTCTGATCGGTGACGCGCGTGGAGCCCCGCACGTCGCGGAGCGCGTGGAGGACGTTGTCGGGCGTGGCGCCGAGCTTCTTCAGGATCTCCGCCGCCTCGCCGCGGCCGCGGACCATCGCCAGCAGCAGGTGCTCGGTCGACGTGTACTCGTCCTGGAACTCCTTCGCTGCCTTGTCGGCCACGTCGACGATCTCCTGCGCCGCGCGGGACAGGGAGACGTTCGCCTGGCCTTCCACGCGGGGAAGGGACTGGAGTCGTTCCTCGGCGGCCTTGGCGACCGCCCGCGGGTCGGCGCCGAGCTTCTCCAGGATTGGCGCCACGATTCCCTCCTTCTGGTCCGCTAGGGCGAGCAGAAGGTGGAGGGGCCGGATCTCGGGATGCCCGAATCCCTGGGCCAGCGCCTGCGATTCCTGCAAGGCCTCCTGGGCCTTCAAGGTCAGCCGGTCGAAACGCATGGATTCACCTCGAAGAAAGGCAATTTCAACCCGCTTTCTTTGCGATCGGCAAGCCTTGCTGTCAAGGATCCCGGACGAACCCGGTCAGTAGGTGTCGGCGCCGGGCCTTCGTCCGTCCGTTCGGGCATCGGCCCCTTCCAACCCGTACCGGACGTGGCGTCCAGCCCCGACGCTTGCCGATCCCGTCACGCGGAATCGAACCGGCACCGGGCGAGAAGCCCCGGCGTGTGCTCGCCGGGGAAGCGGACGAACTCGAGGTCAGCAGCGCGCAAGAGCGCGAAGAGATTGCCGGAGATCGTTCCGCGCAGGCGCCCCTCGATCCCCGAGGAGCCCAACGCGAGAACCTGGGGCGCCGACAAGGAAAAATCGCCGCTGGTGAAATCTTGCGTGTGAACGCCGAGGACATTCAGCACGAGCACGCCACCTGCGGCGCGGGCGATCGCGGCGGCTTCGTCGATCGCGCTCGACCCGGAGAAGCCGACCGTGTCCAGCGCCCCGGGTGCCGAATTGGGAGCGAGGCCGAGGCGTCGCGCGTACTTGAGCTCGAGGACAGGCGCCACCAGGCGGCCGCGGTCGATGAACGTGACGGGAGCCGCCGGGAGCCCTTCCGGGCTGAACCGGTAGGCCCCGGCGCGCATCGGCGTGAGGGGGTTGTTGGTGAGAGCGATGTCCTCGCGAAGCACCGGCGTGTCGAGCCCGAACTGGTCGCTCCGGAACGCGCTCGTGCGATGCGCGACCGCGGCGCCCTCCAGATTGTGGAAAAGGGCGCCGAGGACGTACTCCTCGACCACGTCCGGATGGAGAATCACGGGGACGACGCCCCCGGGTCGTCCCGGCGCCGCGCGGCGCAGATCGAGGACGGTCGCGACGAGGCGGTCGAGCCGGGCGGCGAAGTCGGCGTCCGATTCCGGCGCGCGCGCCGAGTGGCCCGCGCCGAATTCGCCGTCGAGCGTGGCGTGCCACCCGGCGGAGGTCCCGCGTCCCGAGACGTCGAGCCCGGCGGAGGTCACCACGCAAGCCGTGCCCGACGAGGCGTGAAACGACCCGCTCCACGTCCGGATGCCGCCGGCGGAGACCCGGTCACGGATCGCGGCGAGCCGGGCCGCGAGCGGCGCAATCTCGCCGGCCGCGAGACGCTCGGTCCCCGGGTCGAGGACCGGCACGTCCGGAAACGTGGCCGGACCGAGCACGTCGCGCGCGTCCGGGTCGTCGTACGCCGACGCCCGGGCGGCGACGAGGGCGGGGCCGGGCTCCCGCTCGACCTGCCTCCGCTCGAGAGCGGCGCGGCTGACCCGGCCGTCGTCCCAGACGATCGTGGCGCGCACGGTCAGCCCTTCGGCCAGATTCAAGGGCGCGTGCGGATTTCCCGTCTCACGGTCCTTCGTGCCGAGCGTGAGGCGGCGGGACGCGCTCGCGAATACGCTCCATGCGGAGATCGACCGGCCGTCCGCTCGGGTGCACCGCAGGGCGTCCAAGAGGGGAGCGAGGTCCACGCTATCTCCCTCCGAGCCGAATTCCGGGGGACGGTTCCAGCACGAGGAAGTAGTGACTCCCGCCGGACGACGGCACGCTCTGGCCCCATTTCCCGCAGGTGCCGATCGCGTCGAGAAGGAGGGGCCCGAACCCCTCGCGGATCGCATGGAGGGCGTCGAACATCGATCCCGAGAAGATCGCCGGCTTGTGGAGGGCGACGCCGCCGGGGGAGATCGTGTAGATCGACTTGCAATTGAAGACGAAGTCCCCGGTGGCCGGGTTCACCTGGCCGCCGCTGTATCCGGACAGGTAGACGACCCGCGGATGGCGCGCCAGCACGCCGGCGGCCCCGAGAAGGTCGCGAACCTCGGCGGGCCCGTAGTCCTCGAAACGACCGGGCGCGTGGAGGGGAGCGTCGATCTCGATCCGGATGTTGGTCATGCGCGGAAGGGGCGCCGAGCGGAACGACTCCGCCCGGTCGGCGCCGGTCAAGCGGACGCCGGACGGCCCCGCCGACCAGGCGTCGGTCAACGCGTCCCGCAGCCGCCCGTGATCGACGATCGTCGCCCGGTCACGACGCACGCCGGTGGACGAGAACGGCTGCCAGGCGTGATCGCCCGGCACGGGCTCGTCGATCACCGAGACGTGGGAGGCGCCGACTTCGTCGCCGGAACGAAAGCGGCCGCCTTTCGCGAGGACGGACGAGCGGAAGCCGTCCGCCTCCGCGGCATGGCCGAACGCCTCGTGCGCGAGCCCCTTCGCGAGCGCGTAGTCGATCACCAGGGGAAAGGCGCCGGCGGGATGAACGGGCGCATCGGGGAGCGCTCGGGCGAGGCGCGCGGCCTCTTCGGCGCGCTTCAGGAACGTCGTCATGGCTTCCGAATCATCGAGCAGCGTCGGACTCGCCCCGGAGATCGCAGCACCGACGGTGTGCCGGGAATCTCCCGAAGAGCTCGCCGACAGGCGCAACGAGCAGCGCGGCATCGCCCACAGGACGTCCGCTCCATCGGATCGCGCGACCCGCCAGGCGTCGAGGTCGGTCGCGAAGGTCAGCGCCAGGGTGACGTCGGGGACCCTTCCTCCGAGCTCTCGCTCGAGCTCGACGAGGCGCCGGGCGTGGCCGGCAAGGTCGATGCGGTCGAAGGCCTGGAGCCCGTCGGGGATCGCGCGCGCGGTTTCGGGGGTCAGCGACGCGAAACCGGCTGGATCGACTCCCAACCCGGCTGCGGCCTCGGCCGCGGTCGCGGCGCGATCGAAGAGCTCCTCGGCGGGGCCGGGGAGGAAGTCGTCGCGGCTCGCGAGCGCCGTCCGGCCCTCCGAAGTGAGGACGTGGACGCCGTGGCCGGACCCGCTCGAGGTGGAGACGTCCTCGACGCGGCCGGACTTGACGGCGACACGCGTCACCGCGCGGGCCTGGGCGCGCCAGATCAGAAAGGCCCCGCGCCGCCGGGCGCGATCGCCCAGGGCGCGCGCGAGTCCCGAGAGTTGTTCGAGCTCGGAGACAAGTCGGGAAGGATCGGGCATGGGCGACGCATTCTCCGCGACGCGAGCCGGGCGGGCAAGTCCTAGGGGTGGCAGACGTCCTCGCCGGCGTGACAGGCCCAGGCGGTGGCGAGCAGCGCCAGATCCGCGCCGTCCACGCAGCCGTCGCGGTCGTAGTCCACCGCGCTCCACCACTCCGACTCCGGGTTCGCGCTGCATGCGCCGAAGGCGCGTCCCAGAACGCCGAGGTCGAGCCCGTCGACGCGTCCGTCCCCTCCCGTGTCGAACGATTGGCAAAACGCGACGTCGGTCGTGCCGCTGCAATCGTCGTCGATCCCGTTTCCACAGAGCTCGGGCGCGTTCGGGTGGACCGTCGCGCGTGTATCGTCGCAATCGGTCGAGTCGAGGACGTAGCCCGTGGGAGCGGAGCACGCCTTCACCGTGACGGAAGAGCTGCCGTAGCCGTCCGCGTCGGCGTCCCGGTAGAACGTGGTCTGAACCCCTTCGTCGATCGTCCCATCGCAGTTGTCGTCGAGGCCGTTGCAGCTTTCCGCGGACCCCGGATGCACGGAAGCTCGGGTGTCGTCGCAGTCGCCGCAAACGGTGCCCGGCGCCGCGACGCAGGCGTCCGAGCAGACGGCATACCCGTCGCCGTCCGCATCGGGACACGGAGACGGCGCGCACCCGAGATCGAACCCGTCGCAATCGTCGTCGATTCCGTTGCCGCAGATTTCGGTCGCCCCGGGATGGACCGAAGCCTTCGTGTCGTCGCAGTCGCCGCACGTTTTGGCCGCGGGCAAGGAGCACGAGGCGGAACAGAGCGCGTATCCGTCGCCGTCGGCGTCCGGGCACGGCGGAAGCGCGCAGGCCGGGTCGGTGGCGTCGGCCAGGCCGTTGCAATCATCGTCGAGGCCGTTGCCGCACGCTTCGGTCGCGCCGGGATGGACAGAGGCCCGAGTGTCGTCGCAGTCCGTGGAGTTGACGACGTAGCCGGCGGGAGCGGAGCAGCCTTGCGTGGTGCTACCGGCATTTCCAAAGCCATCGCCGTCGGCGTCACGGTAGAAAGTCGTCTGCACTCCTTCGTCGATCGTGCCGTTGCAGTTGTCGTCGATGCCGTTGCAGACCTCGGTGGCACCGGGATGGACGCTCGCTTTCGTATCGTCGCAGTCGGTCGCGTTGGCGACGTACCCGGCGGGGACCGAGCAGGCTTGCGTGGTGCTACCGGCATTTCCAAAGCCATCGCCGTCGGCGTCACGGTAGAAAGTCGTCTGCACTCCTTCGTCGATCGTCCCATTGCAGTTGTCGTCGATTCCGTTGCAGACCTCAACGACGCCGGGGTGCACCGAAGCCTTTGTGTCGTCGCAGTCGGTCGCGTTGGCGACGTACCCGGCGGGGACCGCGCACGCCTGAGTCGTGCTGGCGGGGTTGCCGAACCCATCGCCGTCGGCGTCGCGGTAGAACGTCAACTGGGCCCGTTCGTCAATCGTTCCGTTGCAATTGTCGTCGAGGCCGTTGCAGACCTCGGTCGCGCCGGGGTGGACGCCTGCATTGGTGTCATCGCAGTCCCCGCATGACTTGGCCGGGGGTAGTGAGCACGACGCGGAGCAGACCGCGAATCCGTCGCTGTCGGCGTCCGGGCACGGCGGAAGCGCGCAGGCTGGGTCGGCGGCATCGGTCAGGCCGTTGCAATCGTCGTCGAGACCGTTGCCGCATGCCTCGGTCGCTCCGGGATGGACGCTCGGCCGCGTGTCGTCGCAGTCGCCGCAGGTCTTACCCGCGGGCAACGTGCACGCCGTCGCGCAGACCGCGTAACCGTCACCGTCGGCGTCGGGACACGCCGGCAACGGCGCCGCCGCCACGGTCATGGGGGTCTGGGCCTCGGCCGCCCGTGCCTGAGCGAACGCGAGAGACTGGTTCGGCGCGGCGTATCGCAGGACGCGCGTCATCTCGAAGACCGCCGCGGTCCCGAGGTTCGGATCGGTGTTGGGGATCCCCGCATCGCGCCAGAACCCGCTCGCCCCATACTCGAAGGCGTCCCCCGTGCACTGGGTCGTCGTCGGCTGGGTCGTATCCGAGTAGTACGAGGTCGACGTGAAGCTCGGGATGTCCGTGTGGAGGAGCATCGTCGAGACGAGCGTTCCCTGGAGCCCGGTGACCATCTCCCACGTGAGCTCCCCCGCGGTCACGGTATCGGGGCTGCCGTCGATCGCGACTCCCACGGTGTTGAGGTCGTTGCGATAGACCATCCCAGCCGCCGCCGGCGAGTAGTCGAAGTAGTCCATGACCCCAGGGATCGGGTGCACCCGGAGCGCCGTGAAGATCGCTTCTTCCGCTGCGTAGAACGTGTGGATCCGATAGGTGGTCACGCCGCTGTTCGCGCCGACGTACCCGCGGAGCGCGCGGACCGGCCCCGCGCGATTGACGATGAACGCGCCTTCCCCGTCGCTGAACGTCTTCTCCGACCGCTGGCAGTCGCCGGGCCCGAAGAGCATCTTTTGGCGGTCGAGCACGTCCACGCCCGTCGCCCCGCCGGCCGTCATCGCCATCGCGTCCCGGATCCACCGGTCGGAGAAGTGAACCGCGTACGATCCCGTGGTGACCGTCGAATTCTCCGGATTCGGGCCGTTGCCCGTGCCGTACGTCGTCTTGTAGTCGCCCGAGAGCAGGTCGAAGACGTAGCCGATCGGGGGCACCCCCGCGGACGGATCGAGGCTCCCGTCGCTCTCGAAGAGGTAGATCCACGCGACCGAGCCGTTCAACGGGTTCGTGATCGCAAGCTCGACCCCCGTGCCCGCGAGCGTCCCGAACGGCGGCGCCGCCGCCGGGGCGCGCGCGCCGGCGTCCGATGCTCGAAGAGCAATTTCGTCGTCGCCATCGAGGGTGACGTCGGGATCGGCCCCCGTGAACGTCCCCGGATCGGTGTAGGTGAGAATGCTCCCCGCCGTCGACGCCGTGTTGTAGATCGTGGCGAAGGGCACCACCGCGCGCTCGTCCACCTGCACCGGGATCGCGGTCCATCCGGCGTTGTACCGGAATGCGACGAGTCGAGTCGGGCGGATCCCCTGAAGGGACGGGATCGAGGAACCGTCGAGGACGACCGCCTCGTCGTCGCGGCCGAGCGCGTTCGCCGCGGCAGCGCGATGCGCCGCCACGGCGGCGATCGCGCACGCAAGCCCGATCGCGGACCGCGTGAAGGTTCGAACGATCGCTCGGTGGATCACAGGCCGCCCCCCGACGGCCCATGAATCCTGGCGTCGGCCGGGACTATGTACGGCGATCCGGCCCGGGTGGCCGTCAGTCGACGTCGATCGCACCCGATACGCAGCTCTCGGCGCATTTCCAGCACGATGTGCAGGCGAGATTGTTGACGATCACCGGACGTCCGTCTTGGTTTTCGATCACGCCCTCGGGGCAGACCATCGAGCAAACCCCGCTCATCTCGCACGCGTCAGAATCGATCACGATCGGCATGCCTTCCTCCTGATCCTCTCCGCCTCGAAGGTAGGGCCGCCGTGGAGCCGATTCAAGCGCCGGTGTAGCATCCGCGCACGATGGCCGAGTCGATGCGAAAAACCCTCGAAAACGAGGAGGATGCCAGGCTCGCGCCGTACGCTCTCCGGTCGGTCGACGCCACCCGGCGCCTCCCCACGGGAGACGAGGGGAGGGCGTTCGACTACCGCACCGCGTACCAGCGGGACCGCGACCGGATCGTCTATTCCCGGGCCTTCAGGCGTCTCCGGCAAAAGGCGGTCGACGGCATCCTCCCCGCGTACGAGGACCATCGGCGGAATCGCCTGACGCACACCCTCGAGGTGGCCCAGGTCGCCCGGACGATCGGCCGCGCGCTGCGTCTCAACGAAGACCTGATCGAGGCCGTCGCCTTGGCGCACGATCTCGGGCAGCCCCCCTTCGGACCCACGGGCGCGCGGGCGCTGGACGATCTCCTGTCGGGGCGGCTCGACGGCCGCGGCGGGCCCGGCTCCGGCGATCTGGGGGGGTTCGCGAAGAGCCGGCAGGGACTCCGCGTCGTCGATCTTCTCGAAAAGCGCTACGAGCACCCGGGGCTGAACCTGTGCGACGCGACGCGCGAAGGAATCGTCAAGGTCGGCCCTCCGGGCCGCGCTCTCGCGGAGCCGGCCGAGGGGTTGCGCGCCGGCCTCGCGCCGTCGATCGAGGTCCAGGTCGTCGCCGTCGCGGAGCGGCTCGCGGGAGCGCTCCACGACCTGGACGATGCGCTGCAATCGGCGGTCGTCGAGATCGAAGACGTCGAGCGGCTGCGCGCCGTCCGGGAGTTGAAGAAGAAGCTCGGGTCTCGCTACCCGCAGCGCGCGGGGCGGTTCATCAAGGCGAACGCCGTGCACCGCGGGCTGACCCACCTCCTCGTCACCGGCGCCATCCTCGGAAGCCAGGGGACCCTCGCCCGCTGGCGCCAGAAGCACAAGATCGAGACCGCGCGGCGGTTCGCGGAGGTGCGCGACGAGGCGGTCACCGGACGGGAGATCGGGTGGACGCGCGGCGGCGAACCGCTTCTCGCCGACCTCGAGGGCTTCCTCGAAGCGCGGGTCCATCGCGGGCACGAGGCGGATCGGGTCGAAGCCCGCGGGCGGCGCGCGGTCCTGGGCCTGTTCGCAGCCTACTTCGCCGATCCTTCCCTCCTAGACGACCATGTCCTCTTCCGGATCAAGGACCTGGCCGGCGTGAGATACTTGAGAGACCTGCCCCGCGAAGAGCGGGAGCGGGAGGTCAGGGCGTACCGGTCCGATCCGCGGTTCACGCGGGTCCTCGCGGACCACCTGGCCGCCATGACCGACGCGTACGCCTTGGCCGAGCACGCACGGCTCCACGAGATCGGCGCCGTGCCGATCCCGTCGGCCGAGCAGTTGAGGCGCGAGGAGAGTCCGTGACGATCGCACGATCGAGGAGAACCCGATGGACCCGATGAACCGATCCCTTCGCGACGCCGACCCCGAGGTCGCCGCCGCGATCCTCCACGAGACCGAGCGCCAGTCCAGGGGGATCGAGCTGATCGCCTCGGAGAATTTCGTCAGCGAGGCCGTCCTCGAAGCGGCGGGCTCGGTCTTCACCAACAAGTACGCCGAGGGGTACCCGGGCCGCCGCTACTACGGCGGGTGCGAGTTCACCGACGTCGTCGAGCGCCTCGCGATCGAGCGCGCGAAGCAGCTGTTTGGCGCCGAGCACGCCAACGTGCAGCCGCATTCGGGAAGCCAGGCCAACCAGGCGGTCTACATGACCGTGCTCAAACCCGGGGACGTCGTCCTCGGGATGGACCTCACGCACGGCGGGCACCTCACGCACGGACATCCCCTGAACCTCTCCGGGAAGCTGTACACCTTTTTCGCGTACGGTGTCCGGAAAGAGGACGAGAGGCTCGACTACGACATGCTCGACCGGCTCGCGAAGGAGCACCGCCCGAAGCTGATCGTCTGCGGGGCTTCCGCCTACGCACGCACGATCGACTTCGAGCGGATCGCCGCGATCGTGCGAGCGTCCGGCGCCAAGGTGATGGCGGACATGGCCCACATCGCCGGCCTCGTCGCGACGGGTGCCCATCCGAGCCCGGTCCCGCACTGCGACTTCGTCACCAGCACGACGCACAAGACGCTTCGCGGGCCGAGGAGCGGGCTCGTGCTGTGCAAGGCCGAGTACGCGAAGGAGCTGGACAAGGTCGTCTTCCCCGGCATCCAGGGGGGGCCCCTCGTCCACATCGTCGCGGCGAAGGCGGTCGCCTTTCGCGAAGCCCTCGAGCCGTCGTTCAAGGAGTACATCGACCGCGTCGTCGCGAACGCGGCGCGGCTTGCGTCCGCGATGGCCGGCCACGGGTTCCGGATCGTCTCCGGCGGGACCGACAATCATCTGTTCCTGATGGACGTCTTCTCGAAGGGGATCACCGGCAAGGTCGCGGAGAAGGCGCTCGAGCGGGCCGGGATCACGGTCAACAAGAACACGATCCCGTTCGATCCGAATCCCCCGATGGTTGCGAGCGGCCTGCGAATCGGAACCCCCGCCGTGACCACCCGCGGGATGGGCCTTCCCGAGATGGACCGGATCGGATCCCTGATGGCGCGGGCCCTCGAGGCGAAGGACGACGACGCGGCGCTCGCCGCGGTCGAGGCCGACGTCCAGGCTCTGACGTCGCGATTCCCGCTCTACGCTGCCCGGCTCTCTCCGACCCGCGCGTGACGAACGGCGGGTCGGTGTTCGCGCCGGGTGGCGGGCTCGCCGCCGCCCACCCGGGGTATGAGCACCGTCCCGGGCAGGAGCAGATGGCCGCCGCTGTCGCCCGGGTGCTCGACTCGGGCGGCCAGCTCATGGTCGAAGCCGGCACCGGAACCGGAAAGACCTTCGCCTACCTGATCCCCGCCATCGCCTCGGGGAGGCGTGTGATCGTCTCCACGGGAACGCGCAACCTCCAGGACCAGATCGCGCGCAAGGACCTCCCGTTTCTCGCCGAGCGCCTGGGGCTGAGGGTTTCGGCCTGTCTCATGAAGGGGCGGGACAACTACCTCTGCCGCTATCGGTTCTCGCAATTCGAGACCCAGCCGCTCCTCGAGGTCCGCGACGAGCGCCGGTTCCTGCCGGTGCTGTCCGCCTGGAGCCGGGCCACCGAGACCGGCGACCGCGCGGAGGTCGCGGAGCTGCCGGACGACTTGCGATTGTGGCGCGACGTGAACGCGCGCGCCGACACCTGCACCGGGTCGAAGTGCCCGGAATACGAGGCGTGCTGGCTGACCCGGGTGAAGAGGCGCGCGCAGCAGGCGCAAATCGTGGTCGTGAACCACCATCTGTTCTTCGCCGATCTCGCGGTTCGGAGCGCCTACGGCGCGGTCCTCCCCGACTACGACACCGTCATCTTCGATGAGGCGCACCTCCTGGAAGAGGTCGCCACGATGTACTTCGGCTTGACGGTCTCCACGCACCAGATCGAAGAGCTCGCGCGCGACATCGAGAAGAGCGCCGCCAGGGCGGGCGAGGCGGCGAAGGGTGGGGGAGGCTCAGCGCAGCTGCGCGAGGCAGCGAAGGAGTTTTTCCTCCCGATCAAGGAGCGGCTGAAGGACGGGACCGGCCGTCAGAAGTTCGAGCCCATGGAGCGGGGCGGGCCCGACCTCGAGGCCGAATGGTCGATCCTCTCCCACGCGCTGGACGAGGCGGCGAAGCCCTCCGGGCGAGCGGGGGAAGGGCACGAGGCGATCGAGCAACGGGCCGGCGAGCTGAAGGAGGCTCTGGGCACGGTTCTGCGCCGCGACGTCCATGGGTACGTCTACGGGATGGAGGGGCGTGGCCGGGGAAACGTGATCCTTTCGGCCTCGCCGATCGAGGTATCGCAGCTCCTCAAAGATTCGCTGTTCGACCGCCTTCACGCGTGCGTGCTCACCTCGGCGACCTTGTCGGTCGCCGGCTCCTTCGGCTTCTTCCGGGACAGGCTGGGCATCCCCGACGCGGAGACCCTTCTGGTCGAATCTCCCTTCGACCACGCGAGGCAGGCGGTGCTCTACCTCCCGAAGGGGATGCCGGAGCCGCGCGAGCCCGGCTTCTTCCCGCGCGCCCTGCAGGAGATCGAGCAGCTCCTCGAAATCACGGAGGGACGGGCGTTCCTTCTCTTCACGTCTCACGCCGCGCTCGCCAAGGCGGCGCGCGCGCTCGAGGGGAACGATCGCTGGCCGCTGTTCGTCCAGGGGGACGGCAGCAAGGTCACGCTCGTGGAGCGGTTCAAGACGACGCCTCGGGCCGTCTTGCTGGGCACGAGCTCGTTCTGGCACGGCGTGGACGTGCCGGGGGAGGCCCTCTCCCTCGTGGTCATCGACAAGCTGCCGTTCGACGTGCCGAGCGATCCGCTGGTGGCCGCCCGGATCGAGCGGATCCGCGATAACGACGGGAACCCGTTCGCGGAGTACCAGACCCCCATGGCGGTCCTCGACCTCAAGCAGGGGCTGGGGAGGCTTCTGCGGAGCCGCGGCGACCGCGGGATCCTTGCGGTCCTCGACCCTCGGTTGACCACGAAGGGGTACGGGAAGACGTTCCTGGCCTCGCTTCCCCCGTATCCGATCGTGAGGGATCTCAACGCCGCCCGAACGTTCTTTCGCGACGAGGATGCGTGAGGCTTGACACTGGCAGAAGACTCCGTATATTGTCCTAGGACATTAGGACAAAGACAGAGACCATGCTCCCCGACCTCGACCCCAAGAGCCCCGTTCCCCTCTACCTCCAGATCGTGGAGCAGGTGAGGCGGTTGATCGCCTTAGGTGCGCTGAAGCCTGGAGAGCGCTTCCTGACGGTGCGCGAGCTCGGCACCCGGGCCCGGGTCAACCGGAACACCGCAGCGCGCGCGATCGCGGAGCTGGAGCGCGCGGGGTTCGTTCGCACGCGGGTCGGGCAGGGGACGTTCATTGCCGACGGCGTGACATCCATGGGTCCAGGGGCCCGCGAAACCGCCATCGACGAGGCGATCGACACGCTGGTCGTCGAAGCGCACGCGTTGGGAGTGCCGCCTGAAGAACTGGGATGGAGGCTCAGCCGCAAGCTCGAGGAGTTCGCGCGGGCGCGGCGCGACGGGGCGAAGGAGAACGAATGAGCGAAAGAGCCCTCGTCTTCGAAGGGGTCGGCCGCCGCTTCGGGCGCACCGTCGCCCTCGATGCCGTCTCGTTCTCGGTCGAGCGAGGCACCGTGCTGGGCCTCATCGGGCGGAACGGCGCGGGAAAGACGACCGCCTTGCGCCTGGCGCTCGGGCACCTGTGGCCGGACGGTGGGCGGATTCGCACGCTGGGGCTCGATCCGGTCACGCAGCACCGCGAGGTGACGACCCGCGTGGCCCTCCTGTCCGAGGAATCGGCGCTCTATTCCTGGATGACGATCGACGAGATCGTCCGGTTCGCCTCCGCGCTCCACCCTCGGTCGGACGCTGTGCTCGCAGCGAAGCTCGTCAAAGACCTGGATCTCCACGCGGCCAAGCGCATCCGCGAGCTGTCCCGCGGCTCACGCGCCAAGGTCGCCCTGGTTTTGGCGGTGGCGGCGCGCCCCGAGCTTCTCCTGCTGGACGATCCGACCGCGGGTCTCGACCCGCTGGTGAGGCGCGAGGTGCTCGACGGAATCCTCGACGCGGTCTCCGGAGAAGGCGGCTCGGTCGTCTACGCCTCGCATCTCGTGCACGATCTCGAGCGGGTCGCCGACCGGGTGATCGTGCTCGACGACGGGCACATCCGGCTGGAGGACGACCTCGACGCCTTGAAAGCGCGCATCCGCCGGGCCCGCGCCGTGTTCGAAACCGACGCACCGCCATCGCCAGCGATTCCGGGCTCGATCGATCTCGCCGTCGATGGGCGCGTTCTGACCGTCACCGCGGAAGCGACGAACGGCAGCCTCGACGCCTCCTTGCGCGCGCTCGGGGCCCGCGAGGTCACGATCGAATCGCTCTCCCTCGAGGAGATCTTGGTCGCGCTCCTCCGCGAGGGACGCCTGAAGGAGCCCACCCATGTTTAGAGCTTTGGTGTGGAAGGAATGGCGCCAGCTCGGCCTCGTGCGGTGGGGTGGCATCGCGCTCGGCGCCGTGCTTCCGCTCGCGTTCCTGGCCGGTGCCCAGCTCGCTTCGCACGGGCTCCTCCCGACCGGCACCGTCAAGGAGTACTCGTCGCGCGACCTCATGTACGAGCTTCTCCCGGCCGGGTTCGCGCTCGGGCTGTGGCCCCTGATCGGACTCCTCGTCGCATCCCAGGCGTTCGGCGGGGACCGTGCCGCGGGGACGGAGAACTTCCTCCTCGAGCGTCCCGTCCCGCGTGCGGCCGTCTGGAGGGCCCGTCTGACCGCATCGATCGCGAGCCTCCTGCTCGTTCTCGTCGCGACGGCCGCCGTCGGCGTGATGTTCGCCCTTCTGAGCGGGCCTCCGCCGCAGATCGGGTGGACGCGCTGGTTGATCCTGAGTGGCCTCGGGCTGGGCTTGGCCCTCCTCGCGTGGATCGGCGCGATGCTCGCCGCGACGCTCCTCCCATCCCCACTCGGGGCGGTCCTGCTGGGCGGCGTGGTCGGTGGGGTCCCTGCTTTGTTGGCGGGTCAAATGACCGCGGCGTTTCCTAATGCACGCTACGGCGACCTCCATCTCGGCATGGCCCTTCCGTGGATTCTCGTTCCGGCCTACGTCGCGGCGTCGTTCTTCGCCGCCTCCCGCGGCGAGCCGGCGGGGCGCGGGCGGGTGAGGCGCGGCGCCGGGATCGCGGTCGGCGCCCTGGCAGCCGTGATCGTGATCTTCATCGCGGCCGCACCGATCGCCGTGCAGGCACATGCGCGGTCCGGCACCCACGGGCTAACGGCCTCGGTGGGAGGTGGATCCGCGTTCATCGGCGGGGGGCGCTTCGCGTCCGCTGGGGGGTGGATCGCCGATCTGAAGTCCGGAAAGAAACTGCGATTCCTGGCACCGTGGGTCGGCGACGTATCGTGGAAGGACGACGGATCGATCGTCGCGGTCGTGGCGAGCGGAGGTCCGCTCGGTTCCGAGCGCGAAAGGGCGCGACTCGAGTTCTATGCGAGCGACGGCACACCGGCACGCCCTGAAGTCCAACCTCCGGACTCCGGGTTCATTTTCGGGCTGGCGTGGTCGGGGGACGACCTGGTCGGACTGGCATTCGATATGGAAGGTCACCAGGATCGCCTCGGCGTCGTCGTGTTGCGGGGCGGAGCGCGCGACTGGACACGGACCGGCTTCGAACGCTCGGGGGGGGACCTGCGGTTGATGGAGCGGCTCGACGATGGCCGCGTCGCACTGCTCAACTTCGACCTCGGCGATCGTGCCGCCTCGGGTTACGTAAGCTACCGCGGATCCAAGATATTCCTCGTGAACCCCAAACTGGGGAAGGTCGAGGGTCCGATCTTCGAGCTGTCCTCGAACGAGATCACTTCCGAAACCGGATTGTCGCCGAGTGGGCGTTTCGTCGTCGTGTCCGAACGCGCGAAAGAGGGTGCGACCCCGAACGATCTCGATCGGCCGCGGTTCGTGCGCGACGTCGCGACGCGGCAATCCGCTCCCGGCCTGGCACCGTCCGCGCGTGCGCAGTGGCTCTCCGGCGATCGCCTGGCGTGGACCGAGACTCGCTCCGAGGCCACGTCGCTCATCGTCGCTTCGATGGACGGAAGCCAGAACGTGGTTCGGACCTGGTCACACGCCGACGTCGGGATTGTGGCTTCTCCCGACCGCAGGGCAATCTTCGTTTCGGTCTTACCGCAACGCCCGAAGACCGGGGCGGCGCCCGCCGCAGAGGGGACGTCGGCTGTCAGGGATACGCCGATGGCGTCCCGCGAAGGGGCCTTCGAGGAATTCGTCTACCTCGTCGACGAGGACCGGATCGTCTCGTTGGGGCCGCCGTTTTCCGACCGGCTGAGCGACCAGAAATACACGCTCTGGGCCGGCCCCAAGACTCTGGCGCGTATCGCGCCGGGCGTGGTGGCGCTCGAGGACCTGAACGCGCCGGGGAAGCGGCGGTTCGTGCTCGGCAGCGAGAGCGACCTTCGGTAACAGGGCCCTGCGCTGGTAGTCTCTTGGGATGCCGAGACTCTACCTGATCGACGGGACCTCGCAGCTCTTCCGGGCGTTCTTCGCCATCCGCGGGCTGACGAATGCGGAAGGGCTTCCGACCAACGCCGTCTTCGGCTTCACGTCGATGCTGCGAAAGCTCCTGAACGAGGAGAAGCCGGAGTACGTCGGCGTCGCTTTCGATCTCGAGGGACCGACGTTCCGGCACGAGCGGTTCGCCGACTACAAGGCGCACCGCCCGCCGCTCCCCGAGGACCTGATTCCGCAATTCTCGCTCGCGAAGCAAGTCTGCGAGGGATTCCGGATCCCGGTGCTGGAGCTTCCGGGGTACGAGGCCGACGACCTGATCGCGACCTACGCGAGGCTCGCCAAGGAAGCGGGATACGAGGTCGTGGTGGTCGCCTCGGACAAGGACCTTCTTCAGCTCGTCTCCGACCGGATCACCGTCTTGAACCCGTCGAAGGACCTGAGGCTCGATGCCGCCGGCGTGGCGGAGCAGTTCGGCGCCCCGCCGGAGCGGGTCATCGACGTGCTGGGGCTGATGGGGGACGCGGTGGACAACATCCCGGGCGTCCCCGGCGTGGGGGAGAAGACGGCGCTGTCGCTGGTGGCGACCTACGGGGATGTCGAGACGATCGTGGGGAGGGCGGAACGGTTCGTGACGGCGTGGGAAGCGAAAGACGCGCTCGGGGAAGTGTTGAGTACTGGAACCGACTCCCCCAAGGCCGCGCGCGATGCCTTCCAATCGCGAGCGGAAGCCCTGCTCGAAGTCGAAAAAGACGCCGATGTCCGCACCCGCCTCGGAGAGGTTCTTTCCGGAGTGCGCAAGGTTCTCGATCTCTCGGCTCTTCCACCCAAGGAAAAGAAATCCCTCGTCAAATCCCTCAAGGATCTCGACAAGGGAAGCCAGCGGCGGGTCTGGGAAGCGATCGCTCAAAACGCCGAGCAGGCGCGACTCTCGCGCGAGCTGGCCACCGTCGATACCGCGGTTCCGGTGACGTTCGATCCCGAGGCTCTCCATCACGATCCCCCTGACCGGGAGAAGCTCTCGGTGCTGTTCAAGTCTCTAGGTTTTCGGTCCCTGACCGCGGAGTTCACGGGGGACGGGGCAGCGCCGGCCGACGCGGAGGCCGACTCCGCCGCGGCCGACGCGACACCTCCGGACAAGGGAGACTACCGGACGATCGCCACCGCCGAGGACCTTCGCGTGGCGGTGGCCGCGTGCCGCGCCGCGCCGCGCATCGCCGTGGACACCGAGACCGACTCGGCCGACCCGATGCGCGCCAAGCTCGTCGGGATCTCGCTCGCGTGGACCGATCGCCAAGGGGTCTACATCCCGGTCGGGCACGACTATCTCGGAGCCCCGAGGCAGCTCGCGCTCGACGAGGTCCTCTCGATCCTGGCGCCGCTCCTGGCCGACCCGTCGGTCCCGAAGGTCGGGCAAAACCTCAAGTACGACTCTCACGTCCTGCGCCGTCACGGGATGCCGGTCGCCGGGTGGGAGCTCGACACGATGGTCGCGGCATTCCTCCTCGACCCCGACCGCTCGACGTTCAACATGGACTCCCTCGCCGCCACTTACCTCGGCCACGAAACGATCAAGTACTCCTCGCTCGTGGGCACCGGCGCGAAGCAGCTGACGCTCAACCAGATCGACGTGGAGCGCGTCACCGACTACGCCGCGGAGGACGCCGACGTCACCCTCCGGCTCGCCGGCGTTCTGGGCCCGAAGCTCCGCGAGGCCGGGGTCGAGGACGTGTGGCGCGTCATCGACGGCCCCGTGCTTCCGATCCTCGTCCGGATGGAGGCCGCCGGGATCAAGATCGACGTCACGGCGCTGCGCGCCCTCTCGACCGAGATGGAAGCCTCGCTCGATGCCGCCCGCCGGGAGATCCACGCGCTCGCGGGCCGGCCGTTCAACGTCGATTCTCCGAAGCAGCTGCGCGAGATCCTGTTCGTCGGACTGGGCTTGAAGCCCGGGAAGAAGACGGCCAAGAGCGGCGAGTACTCCACCGACGCGTCGACGCTCGAGGACCTTCTCGACCAGCACGAGATCGCCCGCAAGCTTCTCGAGTACCGGGAGCTCGCCAAGCTCAAGGGCACCTACGTTGACACCTTGCCGGAGCTGGTCAATCCGGAGACCGGCCGCGTGCACACCTCCTACCACCCGACCGGCGCCGCCACCGGGCGCCTCTCGTCCTCCGACCCGAACCTGCAGAACATCCCGGCGCGGACCTCGGTGGGCTTGCGGATACGGTCGGCCTTCGTTCCGGAGGACGGATCGGTCTTCCTCGCCTCCGACTACTCGCAGGTCGAGCTGCGCGTGCTCGCGCACTTGTGCGAGGACCCCGGATTGACCGCCGCCTTCGTCGCCGGGGAGGACATCCATCGCGTCACCGCCGCCAAGGTGTTCGGCGTCGCCCCCAAGGACGTCACGGACGAGATGCGGCGGCGCGCGAAGGCCGTCAACTTCGGGATCCTCTACGGCATGTCCGAGGCGCGCCTCGCGCGCGACCAGGGATTGACCCGCCAGGAGGCCCACGATTTCATCGCGGCCTACTTCGACCGGTTCAAGAACGTGCGCACCTACATCGAGGGGGTGCGGGCCGAGGCCACTCGGGAAGGGGTCGTCTCCACCCTGTTCGGCCGGAAACGCTGGTTCCCGCAACTTCGCGGTCGCGCCCACCGGGGGGAGATGGAGCAGGCGCTCCGAGCCGCGGTCAACACGACGATCCAGGGGACCGCCGCCGACCTCATGAAGCTCGCCATGCAGAGGGTCGAGCGGACGCTCGAGGACGGTGGATTCCGCGCCAGGATGCTCCTCCAGGTCCACGACGAGCTGCTTCTCGAGGTCCCCAGGGGCGAGCTTTCGCCTGTGCGGGACCGGGTCCGGGAGGCGATGGAGCACGTCCACCCGATGCGCGTTCCGCTCCTCGTGGACCAGAAGACCGGACAGGACTGGCGCGAAGTCACCTGAACGCCGCTTGCCCAACGGGCCTTTCAAAACTTACAATTCGCCCGGTGAGGCAGACATCGCGATGAACGAGATGTGGGCGGCCACCCCCGCGCGCATCCTGGTGACCGACGACGAGGTCTCGATTCGCGAGGTGCTCGCCGAGGGGCTCGAGTCGTTCGGCTTCCAAGTCGTCCAGGCCGGAAACGCCGCGGACGCGTTTCGAATCGTCGAGCAGGGGGGGATCGGCCTCGTCCTCTCGGACATCGACATGCCGGGAGAAAACGGCCTCTCCCTCCTCAAGCGCATCAAGGCCCACGATCCCGACATCGACGTCGTCATGGTCACCGGGGTCGTGGACATCGAAACCGCGATCGGCGCGATCCGCCAGGGGGCGAGCGACTACGTTTCGAAGCCGTTCAACCTCGAGGAAGTGCACATCGTGGTCGAGCGGACCCTCGAGAAGCGGCGCCTGATCCGTGAGAACCGCGAGTACCAGCAGAAGCTCGAGGAGAAGGTCGCCGAGCGCACCCGCGAGCTGCTCGACAAGAACCGCGAGGTCGGGCGGCTCTACGCCGAGCTCGAGGAGTCGTACGAGAGCACTCTCGAGGCGCTGATCACCGCCCTCGACTTTCGCGACAACGAGACCCACGGGCATTCGCGCCGGGTCGTCGAGTACGCCGTCCTGGTCGCCAAGGCGATGGGTGTCGGCGGTTCCGAGCTCGGGTGGATCCGCCGCGGCGCGATTCTCCACGACGTCGGGAAGATCGGGGTCTCCGACGCGATCCTGCGCAAGCCGGGAAAGCTCGACGCCGCCGAATGGGAGGAGATGAAGCGCCACCCGGAGATGGGTTTCCGGATGCTGCGCCACGTACGTTTTCTCGCTCCGGCGCTGGACATCGTCTACTGCCACCAGGAGCGTTGGGACGGCTCCGGCTACCCGCGAGGCCTGAAAGGGGACGAGATCCCGCTCGGGGCTCGGATCTTCGCGGCGGTGGACACGTTCGACGCCATGACCTCCGACCGGCCCTACCGTGCCGCCCTATCGATCCAGGCGGCGCGCGACGAGATCCGGCGGTTCTCCGGCATTCAGTTCGACCCCCGGGCGGCCGAAGCGTTCCTCTCCATCGACGAGAGCACATGGCACGCCATTCGGGAACGGGTCCACGCCGAGGTCTCCGCCGTCGAAGAGGCCGCGCGGGCGCTCCGCCGCTAGGGCGACTTGCGAGGGCCGATCTTGGGCTTCGTGCCGGGGGTCACGCCCGGCTTCGACCCCGGCTGCTGCGCAGCCGGCGGATGCGGATCTCCCGGCAGGGGCTCCGAGCCGTTCCCTTCATAGACCCGGATCGAGGCGACCAGGTCTCCCGGGAGGATTTGCGGAAGAACGTCGCGCAACCCCTGGACGACGTGCCCGAACGCCGTGTACCGGCCGTCCAAGTGGGGCTGCGTGGACAGCGTGACGAACCACTGGCTTCCCGCCGTGTCCTTTCCGTCGGACGCCATGCCCATCGTTCCGGCGACGAAGCGCATCGGGTTGAACTCGTCTCGAATCGAATACCCCGGTCCGCCGAACCCGTCCCCCCGCGGATCGCCGTCCTGCACGACGAAGTTCGGCACCATGCGGTGCACGATCCGGGAATCGAAGAACTCGCGACCCGCGAGCTGGGCGAAGTTCCAGGCGGCCATCGGCGCCGCCTCGGCGTCCAACGCGATCGTGATGCGGCCCGGGAGCAAGCCCGGGCGATAGATCGTCAGCAGGGCGGCGTGCGGGACCTGGGACCACCGGACGATCGCCTCGTAATCCTCGAGGGGCCGGTCGGCCGACGGGCCGATCGAGGCGCTCCGGTCCTCCCCGAAGACCTCCTGAAGCTTCGCCGCCGCCCGGCGGCGGACGATCACATCCTTGTCGCCGAGCCCGCGCTCGAGAATCGCCCGGACCCGGTCCTCTTTTCCGGCCGCGGCCGCCGCGTCGAGCACCGAGAGCTTCGCGTCCGGGATCGAATCGGTCCCCGACTTTTCCCACAGCCGGTCGAGCGACGCGACCAGGCTGTCTTTCGACTCCGTCCCGGGGCGGGGTGCGGCGATCCGCTTCCCGTACGCCTCGGCGACGGCCGCGCGAACGACCGGATCGGCCGACTCCGGCGTGCTGCCGAGGAGCGTTCCCAGCGGCGCATCTTCGTCGATGGCGACCGGAATGTCGGCCGCCTGGACCATCGGGGCGGAATCCGAGAGAAGGGTCTTCGCCGCCTTGCGCGCTCCCGCCTCCGGCCGCGGCGCGATGATCTGGACCGCGGAGAGCCTCATCACGGGATTCGGATTGTCGAGGAGCCCGGCGACGATGTCGGGAATCAACGAGATGTCGCACTGGGTCAAGGAGACCAGCGCCGCCTCGCGCCGCCACGGATCGTCGAACTTCGACATCAGCGTCTTGAGCGTGAGCGTCACGTCTCCACCGCACATCTTGCCCAGCGATTCGAGGGCGGCGCGGCCGACGTGCGGGTCCTTGTCCGCCGCGGCGCGCTCCAGATAGGGCCGGAGCGGCATGCCGGGGTAGGCGAACGAGCGCACCGCGTTGATCCGGACGCGCGGATCTCGATCGCCGGTCAGCGTGCCGACCACTGTGATCTCGTGGGGGGTCGCCGGATGCGCGAGACCGCGCGCCACCTGCATCCGCACCTCGGAATCCGGGTCCGCCACGTGGGTCGCGAGCGCGGTTCGCGCCGTGGCGAGGGAGGATTCCGGCAGCCGTCCCACCGGAGCTCCCGAGCTCGGAGAGGCCACCGCGGCGGAGGCCAGGCGCGCGAGCGCGTACGCGGCGGAGGCTCGCACGCGCGCGTCGGTCGCGCCCAGGTTGGTCACGATCGCGGTTAGGAGGGGGGAGGGGTCGGCGAACTTCCACGCGGCGAGATTCGCCTGGACGCGCACGGTCATGTCGGCGTCGGCCAGCAGGGCGGCGACCCGGCTCCTCGATTGCTCGTCGTGGATCCGTCCCAGGGCGTCCGCCGCCGCGCCGCGGACGTTCGGGGAGGGATCCGCGACCAGGAGGTGGATCGGGTCGCGGGGAGAGCTCTCGCCGATGAGCCCGAGAGCGAACGCGGTCGCCGCGCGCACCCGCGGGTCGGGGTCCTTGGTCAGCGGCGCGATCTCGGCCGCGGACGCCCGGTCCCCGATCTGGCCGAACCCCGCCACCGCCCGCGAGCGGACGTCGGCGTCGGGATCGGCGAGGAGCTCCCGAATCCCGTCGTCGACGATCCTCCGGTCCTCCGCCCGGAGGATCCGGGCGAGCTTCTTCACGCGCGCGTCGGCTGCGGACGGTTCCGCTCCGTCGGCCGCGGGAGCGGCGCGACCCGCGCCGAGCAGCAGGGCCAAGGCCAGGGACAGCACGGTCGTTCTCGGAGTCGGAGTCATGGGGTCCCTCGAGTGCACGGTGCGACGGAGAATTATAGGCGGAGGCCGGGTTCCTTGACGGGCCGGAAGGCCGCTGGTAAGGTCGGTCGGGAGCGGCCCTCCCGGTGTTCGACCGTATCCACGGAGACGAAATGACGACATTTCGACGGCTCGGAGGCATGGTCGTCGCGCTCTCGCTCGTCGCGGCGGTCCCCGCCGCGGCGAAGGACGCGAAGCCGGCCGCCACGCCCCCAGCTGGTGGGGAGGCCCTGGATCAGGTCCTCTCGCGCTTCGACCAAGTCCAAGGACAGGTCAAGACCTTGTCGGCTGAGTTCGTCCAGACGACGCGGAACTCTCTCTTGAAGGCGCCGATCGTGGCCAAGGGGAAGTTCTTCCTGACGAAGCCCGACTTCGTCCTCTGGGAATACACCTCGCCGGAGCCCATGAGCTTCGTGGTCGCCAACGGGGAGTACACCGGTTACTTTCCGGAGCGGAAGCGGGCCGAGAAACGCGACATCAAGCGCTGGAGCGAACAGCTCTTCCGCTTCTTCGGGTTGGGACAGGGATCGTCCGAGCTGGCCAAGTTCTACGAGATCGCCCTGGGCGACCCGGGGAGCGACATGAGGGGGTCGTACCTTCTCCTGCTGACCCCCAAGAAGCGCCGCATCAAGAAGAACGTCGAGGAAGTCAAGCTGTGGGTCGAGGCGGGGAGCCTGCTCCCGCTCCGGATCGACTACGTCGGCAAGGACGGCAACGGCCGCGAGATCCGGTTCGTCAACACACGCTTGAATCCGGACCTCGCCGCGAATCTCTACCACGTCGACATTCCGAAGGACGTCCCGGTTTCGACCGGCTTTTCGGGGTTCGACGTCTCCGCCACCCGGCCGCACTGACCGCGGGCTCGGAAGGGGCGATGCGGCGCGTCGGGCTCCTGCTCGATCCGGTCTTCGAGCGCCACGATACCGGTCCCGCGCACCCCGAGCGGCCCGAGCGTCTCGCGCGCCTTCGTTCCGTCCTTGAAGCGCGAGGACTTCCCGCGCGCTGCGCGCCCCTGGTCGTCGAAGCCGCGGGGGACGATTTGCTCCTCCGGGTTCACGATGCCGGCCACCTCCGCCGGGTGGAGGAGGCCTGCGCCGCCGGGGCGAGGACGATCGACTCGATGGATACCGCGATCTGCGCCGAGAGCGCGGCGATCGCGCGCCTGGCGGCGGGATCGCTCGTCGCCGCCTGTCGCGAGGTCGCCGCCGGGCGCCTCGACGCCGGCTTCCTTGCCGTGCGCCCCCCCGGGCATCACGCCGAGCGCGACCTCGCCATGGGGTTCTGCCTCTTCAACAACGTGGCGGTCGCCGCGGCCGCGCTCCGCGCCGAGATGGGCTTCGAGCGCGTGCTGATCGTCGATTGGGACGTGCATCACGGGAACGGGACTCAGCACAGCTTCGAGGAGGACCCCTCCGTTTTCTACTACTCGTCGCACCAGATGCCCCTCTACCCCGGAACCGGCCACGCTCGCGAGCGCGGGAAGGGTCGCGGCGCCGGTGCGACTCTCAACGTCCCCTTGGCGGAGGGGGACGGGGACGAACCGTTCCTCTCCGCCCTGTCCGATCGTCTCGCCCCCGCGATGGAGGCTTTCCGGCCCGAGTTCGTTCTCGTCTCCGCTGGATTCGACGCCCATCGCTCCGATCCGCTGGGAGGTCTCGAGGTCCGCACGGAGGCGTTCGCGGAGGCGACCCGCATCGTGCGGGCTCTCGCGGACAGGCATGCCTCGGGCCGGATCGTCGCGGTGCTCGAAGGGGGGTACGACCTCGACGCCCTCGCGGAGTCGGCGGCGGCCCACGTCCAAGAGCTCCTCAGGGATTGAGGATCGTCGCCTCGCCGGGCCCGGTGCCGTCGTCCAGAACCACGCGGGTCGCCCCGGCGGGGAGGTCCCGGAACTTGATGTATCCGAGCGCAATCGCGGCCTCACCCCCCGGCGGGACGATGCCGCTCGTCACGGCCCCCACCTCGCGGCCCGCGGCGAAGATCTTGGTGCCGCCCCGCGGAGCCGGAGCCCCCGGGTCGAGCCTCAGGAGCGCGAGGCGGCGGGAGACCTTGTCGTAGGTCCTGAGCCGTGCCACCACCTCCTGGCCGACGTAGCACCCCTTGGTGAAGCTGACCGCGTCGAGCAAGCCGGCCTCCAGCGGGTTGTGGTCCTCGGTGAGCTCCCGGCCCGGAAGCGGCGCGCCGCGGAGGATCCTCCACGCTTCGAACGCCTCGGCTCCGGCCGCAGTCCCACCCGAGGCCGCGACCGCGGCATCGAGCGCCGTGCGGACGGCGCCGGCGTGGGAGGCGGGGGTGACGACGACCAGCCCCTCCGGATCGAACCCGTTGGTTCGGGCGAGCCGAACGGTGGCGCCGGCCAGCTCCGCGAGAGCGGCGCCGTAGGGCGGCAGTTCGGGGAGCCCCGCCGCGCGCGCGGCCTCGGCCCACAGCGGCCCGACGAGCGCGTACGCCACGGTCGAGCCGGTCACGTCCGTGAGGCCCGTCACCTCAGCAAAGGTGAACTTGGCTAGGTGGGCCGCGACCTTCGGGGCCGCACCCGGGCCGCACAAGAGGAGCACGCCGTCGGCGCCCAAGTGGTGGACCGTGACCCGCTCCACGATCCGGCCCTTCGCGGTCGTGAGGACCGTCGGGCGGCCTTCCCCCGGGGCCAGTCCCTTGACGTCGCCGGTGCCGAGGCGTTGGAGGAGATCGAGGAGGTCGGGACCGGTTCCGATCAGGCGGCCCCACGACGTGAGGTCGGCGAGGGCGCAGGCATGGACCGCCGCGTCGAGCTGGCGCGAGGCGTCTTTCACGACGACCACGAGACCCGGACCGGCGGGGTGATCCCGGCGCGCGCCCCTTCGTCCAGGAATCGCTCGATCGAGCGGCGCCCCCGCTCGCCGAGGTCGATCGTGAGCTCGTTCACGTACATGCCGACGAAGCGGTCGTTCCGCTCGTCGTCGAGCCCGCGGCCGAACCGCTTGGCGTACGCGAGCGCCTCGTCGCGGTGGGCGAGCGCGTAGGCGATCGAGTCCTTGTACATGGTGGTCAGCGCGCGCATCGCGTCGGCGCCCAGGTCGCGGCGCACCGCGTTTCCGCCGAGCGGCAACGGCAGGCCTCCCGTTCTCTCCCCCCACCAGACGCCGAGGTCCACGATCTTCGCGAGCCCGGCGTCCGCGTAGGTCAGCTGCCCTTCGTGGATGACCAGGCCTGCGTCGGCACGCCCGCTCCCGACCTCGTCCATGATCGCGTCGAAGGGAACGACCTCGTACGAAAAGGTCCCGGACAGGTACAGGCGGAGCGCCAGGTAGGCCGAAGTCATCGTCCCGGGGATGGCAATCCTCTTCCCCCGGAGGTCGGCCGGGGAGAACGGCTCGCGGGCGACGACGATCGGCCCGTACCCGTCCCCCATCGAGGCGCCGCAGGGCATCAGGGCGTACCGCTCCGCGAGCTGGGCGTAGGCATGGATCGAGAGCGCGGTCACCTCGAGCTCGCCCCGCAGCGCCCGCCGGTTCAAGCTCTCGATGTCTTCGAGCACCTGGGACACCGCGAACCCGCCGGTGCCGACCTTTCCCATGGCGATCGCGTAGTACATGAACGCGTCGTCGGGATCCGGGCTGTGCCCGATGCGGGCGGTAGGCTCGGGTGCGGCGGTCACGGGCTCTCCTCGTGGCGGCGTTGCGGAAGGGATCGAATTCTAGCAACCGGGCCGTGGGGCGCGCCCGCGGTTGCCCGTGGGGCGCCGATCCGGGAGAATGCGCGCGACCTCGAGGAGGACCCGATGCCCGACCCGATCCGCGACCGCACCGCCGGGCTCGTCGAAACGATGGTGGGCTGGCGGCGCGCGCTCCACCGCCGTCCGGAGCTCGGGTTCGAGGAACACGAGACGGCGGCATTCGTCGCGCGGCGCCTGGGCGAGCTGGGGCTCCTGGTCGAGACCGGCGTCGCGACGACCGGCGTCGTGGCGGTGCTTCGCGCCGCAGCACCGTCCCGCCCCACGGTGCTCCTCCGCGCCGACATGGATGCCCTCCCGGTTCAGGAGGTCGCGGGCCGCTCCTACGGCTCCGAAATCGCCGGGCGGATGCACGCGTGCGGCCACGACGGGCACATGGCGATGCTGCTCGCCGCGGCGACCGTGCTCACGGCGGAGCGAGCGAAGCTCGATCGGGACGTCGTCTTCTGCTTCCAGCCGGGGGAAGAGGGGTTCGGCGGAGCCGACGCGATGATCGCGGAAGGGGTCCTCTCCCGGTACGGCGTCGCCGAAGCGTACGGGCTCCACCTCTGGTCGCTCTTTCCCGCAGGGACGATCCAGGTGCGGGCCGGCGCCACCATGGCCGCGCAGGACGAATTCGAGGCGACGATCCGCGGGAAGGGAGGCCACGGAGCGCTCCCGCACCGGGCGATCGATCCGATCGTGGCCGCGGCACATGCGGTCACAGCGCTCCAGACCGTCGTCGCCCGGTCCGTCGACCCGGTGGCCTCCGCGGTCGTCACGGTCGGCTCGCTCCACGCCGGGAGCGCGCCCAACGTGATCCCCGACGAGGCGACGATGCGCGGGACGCTCCGCAGCTTCGACGACGGCGTGCGCGAGACGCTCCGGACGCGGGTCCGCGAGGTGCTCGCCGGAACGGCGGCGGCCCACGGCTGCGCGCTCGACTTCCGGTTGCTTCCGGGGTACCCGGCGGTCGTCAACGACCCCGCCTCCGTCGCCGTCGTCCGGCGGCACGCCGCCGAGGTCGTGGGAGAGGACCGCGTCATCGAGCCGGCGCCGATGGCCGCCGCTGAGGACTTCGCGTTCTTCCTCCGCAAGGTGCCGGGGGCGTTCGTCTTCATCGGGGCGGGAAACGCCGAGCGCGGCATCACCGCGCCCCATCACGCGGCGCAGTTCGACCTGGACGAATCCTCGCTTCCGATCGGCGCCGAGCTCCTGGTCAGGATCGCGCTGGGTTAGGGGACGGTGCCGACGCCGGTCCCCTGAGCGCGAGATAGACGCCGCCGAAGATGATCAGCGCTCCGGCGACGGTGCGGGCCGTCAGCTCCTCGCCGGCGAACGTGATCCCTAGCAGCGTGGCGATGACCGGCTGGAGGTAGATGAAGAGGGCCACGAGCGACGCTTCGGCCCGGGCGAGGGTCCACGAGATCAGAACGTACGCCGCCGCGGTGGGGAAGATCACGATGAACGCCCCCCAGAACCAGGCGGACGCGGTGACCGCCGTCAGATCGAGGGAGAGAAGCTCGCGTCCTCCGAAGGCCGCGATCGGCAGCGCTCCGAAGACGAACATCAGCGCCGTCGCGGCGAGCGCGTCCACGCGGTGCATCGTGCGCTTCGAGATCACGAGGAAGAACGAGTAGGAGATCGAGTTCGCGGTGGTGAGGAGGTCGCCGACGAAGGTCTCCGAGGAGAGCGAGGCCCGCTCCGGCCGGATGACGAGAAGCACGCCAAGAAGGCTCAGGGCGAGCGACGCACCCTTCCGGAACGTCATACCCTCGCGGCCGAGCGCGACCGCGAACAGGAGCGTCCAGGCCGGGATGAGCGTGTTGATGATCGCGGAATGGATCGAGGTCGTCCGCGCCAGCCCCTCGACGAAACAGACCTGGTTGATCGCGACGCCGAAGATCGAGAAGACCGCGAGGAGCGCGAGGTCCCGCGGCGCCCGGGGGAAGCGGCGGCCGAGAAGCCGCACCAGCGCGACGAGGAGTGCCGCCGAGCCCGCGATGCGCAACACCGCCCAGGCGCGCGGGGGGATCTCGTGGAGGACGATCTTCCCGGCGAGGTAATGGACGCCGAAGAAGACCTGGATGAGCGTCAGCGCGACGAGCACCCGGGTGCGCTCGTTCCTGTGGATCTCCTCGGTCATCCGGCTCCGGTGGAAAAAAAACGCCCGGCCCTTTCGGGCCGGGCGCGGAGTGTATCGCGACGGGCGTAGGGCCGCCCGAAGGTTCCGATCAGAAGTCGCCGCCCATGCCGCCGCCCATGCCGGGCATCGGCGCGGACTTCTTTTCCTCGGGGATCTCGTTGATGATCGCCTCGGTCGTGAGCATCAGGCTCGCGATCGACGCCGCGTTCTGGAGGGCGCACCGCACGACCTTCGTCGGGTCGATGATGCCCGCCTCGATCATGTCGACGAACTTCTCGTTCTGC
>JBGQLU010000034.1:0-28510 GCA_041500265.1 Acidobacteriota bacterium
CCTTCCCGAACGGCTGCGATGACCCGCCTTCGCAGGTCTTCCTGAGCCGACGAGGACAAAGAACGGGCGTCCTTGATTCGCATGCACCGGACAATACCAGAGTCCAAGCCAAATGCCTAGTCTTTTATGCTCCGATTAGTAACCAGAACCCGCGAGTTCGAATTTCAAAGCACCTGGCTCCTTAGGAGAGATTCGAACCCCCGACCCTCCGGTTAACAGCCGCTCGAGCCGGCTTGCACCGCCCTCTCCGTCACATCCGCATCTTCCCCACCACGCAGTACACCTTGATCGCGTCCTTCGCGTTGGTCAGGGCGTCGAACATCTTGTCGAAGTTCTCCAAGCCGTCGATGGGGTGCGTCAGGAACTGCTTCAGGAAGCCGGGGAAGGTCGCTTCTGCCTGGACCATGTCGCGGACGCCTTGCTCGAAGTCCTCGCGGGAAGCGTTGACGGTGCCGAGCATCAGCTTGTTTCCGAGGACGAACTCGAGGTTGATCTTGTCCGCCGGCACTTCGATCCGCTTGTCGCCGCCGGTGACGCTGGCGAGAACGAGGGCGCCGTTCTTCGCGATGGCGCGCATGCTCTCGAAGACGACGCCGGAGTTGCCGGTTGCTTCGAGCACGAGGTCGAAGGGGCCGTATTTCGCGGCGCCATCCACGATCGAGGTCTCCGTCGTGATCACGTAGCGGGCGCCCAGGCTTTCGACCAGCTCCGCGTTCCGGTTGGGCTTCGGATTGCGCGCGAAGGTGGTCACTTCGAATCCTCGCAGGCGAAGGGCGAGGGTGGCGAGCATGCCGACCGTACCGGCACCCATCACCGCGGCCTTCTGGGGCTTCCAGACCTTCAACCGGCGCTGAGCTTCGAACGCCTGGCGGATCCCCTTCGCGAAGATCGTGTAGGGCTCGAGCAGAACGCCGACCTCTTCGAGGACCCTCGGCAGCTTGACGATGTAGCGCGCGTCGTCGGCGTAATACTCGGCCAGGTAGCCGTGGCGTAGGTTGATTCCACGCTCGAAGTAGTTGTCGTCGGTGGTGTTGTCCTGCTCACCGATCAGGTCGTAGAGGCTCGACCCGGGCCGCCGCACCATGGCGACGACGAAGTCGCCAGACTTCAGGTCGCGGACGTTCGGCCCGACCTCTTCCACAACGCCAAAGCTCTCGTGACCAATCACGAGGAAGTTGTCGCCGTGGGGCGCCGCGCCGTAGTCGGCGGCGTTGATCTCTTTGTCGGTGCCGTCCACGCCGACACGCAGGACGCGCACGAGCACGCCGCGGCCGCCCTCGATATCGATCACCTTGGGTTTGGGCATCGTCTCCAGGTGCGCGGAGTCGGGCTTGCCGGGGAACACCGCGATCGCTTTCATCGTGCTGGTCACTTTGTAGCTCCCTTTTGGACGAGGCGAATGAAGTGCCCATCCGGATCTTCGATTGTCGCTGCCTTGGCGTAGCCGAGACCGCGATCGTGGATGTCGACGGCTCCTGGGCTGACCCAGGTGAATCCCGCCTTGCGAAGTGCCGCGGCGTCGCCCACGGCGTCGTCGCTGACGAACACCGTCGTCACGGCGGCGAGGTCGTTGGCGTTGCGTTCAGCGGGAGCGGGGCGTCCGCCGGCGGGGGCGAGGTACTCGAGAAACTCCACGCCTGGGCCGGACGGCGCGCGCATGGCCGTGATGTGCAGCCGCGCGCCGAAGACGTTGTTCAGGTGCTCCTGCTCGGTTCCGTAGTTGTCGCTCTCGCCGGCCTTGGTCATGCCGAGAGCCGTGCCGTAAAACGCTGCCGCTGCGGCCGTGGCGCCGATGACGATGGCCGTGTGATCGATTCCAAGGAACAGGTGGTCCGTGCGCTGCCACTTCGCGGCGCCCTTGCCTTCGGGGAAGTGCAGGATCTCGAGCGGGTGTCCGTCGGGATCCTTGAAGTAGAACGCCTCGATGCCGCCCGCATTGGGGTTCCAGTCCGGTAGCTTCTGCGGTCCGCTCGAGGCGTGGCGAACATTGTGCTCGCGCAGCCTGGCGTAGGCCTTCGCCATGTCGCTGACGATGATCGCGACGTGCTGGAACGTCCGGTCGTTCGAACGGGAGTCTTCGGGATAGGCGCGTCCCTCCGGGGCGAGGAACTGCATCAGCTCGAGCGACTCGTCGCCCAGCTTCAGGCGGGCGACGCGCGCTCGCACGCCGAACACCCCGAGCGCCTTCTCAACGTCCTCTCCCGCCACCTCGGTCGTCGAGACGTTCGTGAAATCGAGCACGCCCGTGTAGAACGCGATCGACCGGTCGAGGTCCGAGACCGGGATCACGACCGTGTCGAGCGCGAGGATCTTCGCGGACGCATCGAGCGCGGCAAGGATTGCGATCGCCGCGAAGAGGAAGCGTCTCATTGCAGCCTCTCGAGGATGCGATCGCCCACGCGGAGCGCGTTGGCCATGATCGTCAGGGCCGGGTTCACGGCCGCCGAGGACGGGAAGAAGCTGCCGTCCACCACGTAGAGGTTGTCCACTTCCCACGCCTTGCAGCTCGGATCGAGCGCCGAAGTCTTCGGGTCGTTTCCGAACCGAATCGTGCCGTTCTGGTGCGCAACCCCGGCGAGCGGGATGCGCTGGCCCACGAACAGCTCCCTGGGGATGAAGTGTTCCATGCCGTCGATCTGGCGAAGGAGGCTCTTCAGCTTGGCTTGCAGTCGCTTGTGCCCCTCTTCATTATTGGGCGTATAGGTGAGGACGATCTTCCCGTTACGGTCGAGGCTCACGCGGTTGTTCGGGTCGGGAAGGTCTTCCGAGGTCAGCCAGAAATCCAGCGAGTGCTTCGCCATCACGTCGAGCGTCATTCCGGGGACGATCTTCGGAGCGCCCGCGGACAGCGTGACGGCGTCCATCTTCCCGACGAATGAGATGTGACCCATCGGGAAGTCCCACTCTCGAGTCGCCTTGTAGAAATCGTTGATCGCCAGCGTCTTCTGAAAGACCGTCGGGTTCGGCTCGGTCGAGATCGCCAGCACGACCGAGTTCAAATGGCCCATGTAGTGGCGGCCGACGGTGTCGGATCCGTTCGCGAGCCCATTCGGATGGCGATCGGAGGCCGAGCGGAGCAGCAGCGCCGCGGAGTTGATCGCCCCGGCACTGACGACGACGATGTCGCCGGAATAGATCTCGGCCGCACCGTTCCGCTCGACGTGAACTGTGTTGACAAGTCGGCCCGTGGCATCGGTCTCGAGGCGCGTCACCAGCGCGTTGGTCGCGAGCGTCGCATTCGGGCGCTCGAGCGCCGGGTCCACGCACATGGTCTGCGCGTCCGACTTGGCCCAGACGAGGCACGGAAAGCCGTCGCAGGTAGAGCATCGAATGCACTTGCTCCTTGGGCTCCCCTCGTCGAGACGCACGCCGAGTGGAACGTGGAAGGGCTGCAGGCCCAACTTCGACAAGTCGTCGTGAAGCTTCTGGATGCGCGGCTCGTGCGAGATTTTCGGAAAGCGATAGCCGCCCGAAGTCTTCGGGTCCGTCGGGTCTTCGCCGCGCTCCCCGCGAACTTCGTAGAGATGCTCGGCGGCGAGGTAGTACGGTTCCATCTCGTCGTAGGAAATCGGCCACGCGGGGGAGAGTCCGCCGTGATGACGCACGACGCCGAAGTCTTCCTCGCGTAGACGGAAGAGGGCGGCGCCGTAGAACTTCGTGTTCCCGCCGACGAAGTAATTCGTGTGCGGATGGAGAGGCGTCCCGTTCGAGTCGACCCAGCTCTCCTTGGTGTTGTACCTGGCGTCGACGTTGACCGCCTTCGGGCTCCAGTTCTCCCTTTCGCGCGGGACGTAGTCGCCGCGCTCGATCAGCAGCACTTTCTTGCCGGCCGTGGCGAGCTTGAAGAAGAGCGTGCCGCCTCCGGCGCCCGATCCGATGATGACGACGTCGTAGTGGTTCGTGGACACGTCCTTACCTCAGCTCGCCGTAGCGGCAGAAGAAGATGCAGCGTTGGCCGTTCTCGTGGTGGAGCTTGGCGCAGTGGGCAACGCGCGCCTGTCCGGTCCGCACGTAGACTTCAGCAGCCAGCAGCATTCCCGCCAGGGGAGCCGCGAAGTAGACCCAAAGGGCCATGTAACGCGATGCGAAGAACGCAGAGGCGAAGGTGCGCGCCGGGTTGAGGCTCATCCCCGACAGCGGCGCCTCGAAGGTGATGTAGAGGGCAACCAACGCGCCCGCGAACAGTCCGGTGTAACTGGCGATGCTCTTGATGTTCGAGACGACGAGGATCGTAGCCATCAAGATGAAGGCGATGACCAGCTCCGTGGCAAATGCGACCCAAGGCCCGCCGGCTCCGGGAAGGGTCACGACGTAATCGACGCTCGGGTGCGCGATGGCGCCGCCCAAGATCCCCGTCGCGACGAGCGTGCCGGCAAGACCGCCGGCGAACTGCGCCGCGACGTAGAAGACGGCGTCCCATGGACTCACACGCCCCAGGCGGTAAAACGTCAAGGTCGTCGCCGGGTTCATGTGCGCCCCCGAGCGCTTTCCCCACGGCGAGAAGATCAACCCGATCGCCGTCCCGCCCATCGCCAGCCCCATGAGAAACCGCGCTTCGACTGGATCGCTCACCCAACGCGAAACCGGGGACGCCGGGTGGAAGATCGCCGCAGCGAAGACGTTCGCCGAGACCATGAACAGCGCGAGACACGCGGCCTCGATGAGGTACTCGGGCCAGTGGTCACGGAGCGCGCGGAGCATCCCGATCGCTCCTACGCGACGAAGCGAAGCAGGTGCGTGGCGCGTCCTGCCGCCGCCGCATCTTTGGAAAACAACAGCAGCGAGCTACGCGCGTTCCGGAGGACCGACAGCGTCAGTCCGATTTCACCGCGCTCGCGCGATTCCGTCGTGCGCGTGGTGACCCATCTCCGTGCGTCGTCCGAGGCGGTCTCGATCGACTCCAGTTCCTCGCGCGCTTCCAGGGCGAGGATCGTCAAGTCGAAACAGGGGAAACCTTCGCGCATCAGCCCGCGCGGTTGAAAGAACGTCCGGAGCTCGTGATGGTAGGCGCTGGCGACGGAGGCGCCGTCGGCCATCTCCCCGCGGATCCGGTGGATGTTCCTGCTCGGGATGGCGAACCGGCTGAGAAGCGACCAGTGCGCCAAGCGGTAGCAGCTCTCCGGATGATCGGGCTGGACGTGCAATTCCGTCGTCCAAAAGACGTGAAGGCGGGTCCACAACGGCTGAAGCCTCGATGCGTACGGCTCGGCCGTCAGCATGTCGAACAGCTTCCGGCTGGTCGAGCCGCCGCAGAGCGCGACGGCGGCAACTCCCCGGCTCGCGATCGCCTTCTCCACCGCGTCGACGAAGGCTTCGGCGGCGGCCGCTGAGAGAGCCTGCCCATCGGGCACGAAGTGGATCTGGCGCTGGGTGATCGTTTGCATCGGCTCCTCCTGGCTCGTCCATTCCGATGCGTCTCGGAAGCCGCCGGTTACGCGAAACGTTCCGGCCTTCCCGCGAATCCAACCCGGCGAATGACGACCCCGCGGGAGCACGACCCACCCGCACTTCGTGAAAGGGAGGCAGCGATGTTCCGATTCATATCGACTGAAGGATTTGCAAGACCCGTCGGCGGCCTGCTCGTGGCGCTCACGCTTGCCGGAGCCTCCGGCGCATCCGCGGCTGACGCGCCGGAGAAGGCCGACAAGAAGATCCTGACCCTGGCGGGCGCCCGCACGGTGGCGGCTGCGGCCGAGGCCGAAGCGGCGAAGGGCGGCGCCACCCCCGCGTTCGCGATCGTGGACGACGGCGGTCACGTGCTCATGGTCGTCCGCCCCGAAACCACCTTTCCCGCGGCGGCGGAAGTGTCGGTCCAGAAGGCGCGCACCGCCGCCATCTTCAGAAAAGAGACGATCGCGCTCGAAAACGCGGTCAACGGTGGGCGATTCGCGCTGCTTGGGGTGGACGTCATGACCCCGCTGATGGGAGGCGTCCCGATCGTGGTGGACGGCCAGGTCGTCGGCGCGATCGGCGTGTCGGGCGCGAAGAGCCAGCAGCAAGACGATGCGATCGCGCACGCCGCGGCCCTGGCGGTCAAATGAACTCGCGCGCCAAGCTCTTTCTGGCGGCAGCGATCGTGGCGGGCGGCGGCGCCCAGTTGGTCGCCGGGCCGTCCGGCCAGACCGGCCTCGGCGGGCGCGCCGACGCGATCGTCGATCTCAGGACCGTCGATGGGGCGGCTTCGGTCGGGGCCGTCTGGAAGTTCGCGAACGCCGCGATCGTCCCGCTCGACTTCCACGCTCCCGGCCCCGACCTCAAGCCGACAGGCGTACCCATCAAGACGTTCGACCTCGTGCCGCGCGCGGGCGCAGCGGCGTTCGACGACAGCTCGTGGGAAACGATCGAGCCGACGTCCCTCGAGGCGCGCCGGACGAGCGGCAAGCTGGCCTTCGGCTGGTATCGACTGAAGCTGACCATCCCGAAGCAGCTCGGCGGCTTCGACACACTGGGGACGACGGCGGTCTTCGAGATCGTCGTCGACGACTACGCCGAGATCAGCGTGAACGGGAGGTTTCCCGTCGTGCTCGGCGGCGGCGGGAGCTTTGGATCGACCATTCACGGGTACAACGCGCCGCAGCGCGTGATCGTAGGGCGGGGCCTGAAGCCCGGGCAGACGGTGACGATCGCGGTCTTGGGCATCAACGGACCGCTGTCCGACCTCCCCCCGAACTACGTGTGGATCAGGTCGGCGACACTCGATTTCTACAATCCGCGGCGGGTCGAAGAGGCCCGTGCCTCGGCGGGGACCGTGGAACGACTCGACCCGGCGCTGGATGCGATCGTCGCCCCGGGCACCGCGATCGAGAAGGTCGCGTCGGGCTTCCAGTTCACCGAAGGGCCGGTCTGGCATCCGGACGGCTACCTGTTGTTTTCCGACCCGAACGCCAACACGATCTACCGGCTGACGGAAGACGGAGACCTTTCGGTCTACCGGACGAAGAGCGGATACACGGCATCCGACATCGCGGCCTACGGGCAACCCGGGTCGAACGGCCTCGCGCTCGATCCCCAGGGCCGGTTGACGATCGACGAGCACGGCAATCGCCGCGTCACCCGCCTCGAGAAGAACGGTACGCTCACGGTCCTAGCCGACCGCTTCGAGGGGAAGCGGCTCAATTCGCCGAACGACCTGGTCTACCGATCCGACGGCGCGCTGTACTTCACCGATCCGCCGTTCGGCCTCCCGAAGTTCTTCGACGACCCGCGCAAAGAGCTGCCGTTCTCCGGCGTGTTCCTCCTGAAGGACGGCAAGCTGACGCTATTGACGAAGGAACTGACCGGTCCGAACGGGCTGGCGTTCTCCCCGGACGAGAAGTTCTTCTACGTCGACGACTGGGATGAAAAGCGAAAAGTCGTGATGCGTTACCCGGTGCGTCCCGACGGCACGGTGGGCGAGGGGACCGTCTTCTACGACATGGAGGACGCTCCCGAGCCCGAAGCACTGGATGGACTCAAGGTCGATACCGCCGGCAACCTGTTCGTCTCGGGCCCCGGCGGCTTGTGGATTCTCTCGGCCGAAGGGAAGCACCTCGGAACGATCAAGGCGCCCGAGCTGCCGGCAAACTTCGCCTTCGGCGGCGACGACCGCAAGACCCTCTACATGACGGCGCGGACCGGTGTCTACCGGGTCCGCCTTCAGACCTCGGGCAAATAATCGATGACGCTGTTCCAGTTCCCGGTGTCGTCGGTCGCGCGAGCGGGGTTGGCCGGATCGACCAACCACCGCTCGCCGTCGAGCAGGAACTTGTAGCTGTGCCGGCCGGGAGGCGTGGCGGTGAGCCGCGCCTCCCAGAGTCCGTCCTCGATACGTGCTGCCACGAGACCCGGCGCCTCCCACCCGTCCCAAGATCCCCGCACCACGACGCGCGAGGCCGCGTGGTCGTGCAGCAGGAACCGCACGCTGGCGCCCTCGATCAGTGGCGAAACCGCGAAGTCGGCTCGCTGCGAGTGCCGATCCGCGAGCGCGAGCGTGATGGCGCGCCCCGCGTCCACGGCTCCAGCACCCTGACGCTCGGGAGAAGCGCCGGGAACGGGCTGCGCCGCCGCCTGAAGCAGCTCCCGCACACGGCGCGGGGTCAACGATGGATTCGCCTCGAGCATGCCCGCCACGATGCCGGCGACGATAGGCGCCGCGAAGCTGGTGCCCTCGACGTGCTGGTAGTGCGGGGTCACCATCTTGCGCGCCGAAAGCTCCGCTTCGATCGCGGCATCGCCGCGCCTCGCGAAGAGAGCCGGCGCTTCCGCAGCCAGCATCGAGCCCGGAAGGATCGGCGCGACGACATGCAGGCTCGGGGCGACCAGCTCGGGCTTGGGCGAGCGGCCCGTCGTCTCCCCGTAGTTGCTGTGCCACAGCTGCCAGGCTTCGTGGCCGAACTCGTTCCGATCGTCGAGGCCGCCGACGGTGATCGCGGCCGGAGCGCTCGCGGGGGGGACCAAACGTCGCTCGCCGTCGTTTCCTGCCGCGGCGATGACGACGATCCCACTCTCGACGAGTGCAGCGACTTCCCGATCGACTTCGTTATCCTGACCGTACGGCACGGGGTCTCCGCCCAGCGAGAGGCTGACAACGCCGACCCCGAGCCGGGAGGCGTTGTCGCCGAGCCAGCGGAGCGCGCGGGCGATCGCGGGGTTCCCGATATGCCCCGAGCCATCGGCGGCTTGCACCAGAACCAGGCGGGCGTCGGGGGCCAGCCCTCGGTAGAAGCCGCGGCTCAGCGTAGCGTTCCCGCAGGCGGCCGTGGTCGTCATCAGGCCGTGCCATTGTCCCGCGGCCTGCGCATCCCAACCCGGCCACCGCGGGAGGTCGGCGGGGCCAAACGCCGTGTGCTCGATGGTGGGCCCGGAAGCGTCGGCCCACGCGCAGATCCGATTGACGGGAGCAACGAGGTCCGGATGGGGGAAGAAGCCCGCGTCCACGAACGCGACCGTGACGCCGCGACCCGTGAATCTCGGGTCGGCGTGTAGCCGCAGCGGGGTCGGGATCGCGCCGTAGGCGGTTTCGGGGTCCAGCGGCCAGACCGACTGCACGCTGGAGTGGAATGCGTTGTCGCCGTGATGGAGGAGCACTGCGAGCAGGGCTTCTTGAACACACGCCGGACAGGCGCCGTCTTCGCGTTTCCAACCCGGGTGCTGGTCCGCCAAGCGGGCAACCACATCGTCGGGAAGCCAGGCGGTTTCGCCGAGTGCGCTCGAATCCGAGCGCCTACCGCACATCGGGCAGGCAGGCTCGGTGACCGCGGTGTCGGTGGGTAGCATGGGGCCCTCGCGGAATCCGACTCGTTCGATGCGCCGCAATCCGTCCAGGTTTCACGGTGCCGTCTGGAGTATTTGGTGTCCCGGTGAAATCCGAGGCCGCCCCCGCGCATCCAAGCCGGCGAAACCAGCGTGGAGCGAACCGACATGAGCGTCACGATGCCGCAACTCAATCATGAAGCCTTCGAGCAGGTTGCGTGGCCGCATCGCCCGGCCCTGTACCGATTCGCGATGCGACTTGCGCGCCGCCCCGACGCCGCCGACGATCTGGTGCAGGACACATTCATGCGGGCGTTTCGCGCGTTCCACACGTTCGTGCCCGGAACCAACGTGCGCGCATGGCTGTTCCAGATACTTCGCCATGTCTTTATCAATCGCTACCGCGCGGAGAGGGTCCGCCGCTCCGAGGTCGCATTCGAGTCGATCGCGGAAAACCGGCTACAAGACGCGTCACCTGGCGATCCGCGCGGCTCCGACCCGGAGTCGATCGTGATGGGCTCCATCCTTCCCGACGATCTGCGCCGGGCGTTGAGGGAGTTGCCCCAACCGTTCCGCGAGGCCGTCACGTACGCCTGGATCGAGGAGCTGAGTTACCGGGAGATCGCGGAACGGCTCTCCGTCCCTATCGGCACCGTGATGAGCCGTATCCACCGGGGCCGAAGGATGCTCCAGGAGAGCCTCCACGAGTTCGCCGCGGCGCGCCGCCTGGTCGTCACTGAAGGCGACGGTCGCCGGTTGGTCGCATAGCGGTGATCGCGACGATCTTCCGATAGAGCTCGCCGTCCACGATAGGACCGACGCGCCAGGCGTGCCGGAGCCTCGATCAAGGCGAGGGGGGCGAGGTCTCGGGGCTCAATACGGCGTCGAGCCGGGAGGTGAGCTCTCCCCACGCCGCGGTCTCCCGATGCAGCTCCCCGATGTGGCTCCATACGATCCGCCCGCTGCGATCGAGGAGATACAGGGCAGGCCAGTACGAATTCGAAAAAGATCCCCAGATTCGGAAGTCGTTGTCGATGGCTACCGGGTAGGGAATGTCCAATCGCGCGATGGCCTTCCTGACATTCGCCAGGTCGCGCTCTTCATTGAACTCTGGAGAGTGGACCCCCACGACCTGAAGTCCGCGCCCCGAGTAAATCCTGAAGACGTCCCGCACCGCGGGAATCGTTCGCACGCAGTTGATTCACCCGAACGTCCAGAACTCGACGAGCACCGGTCGTCCAACGAGCGTCGGCGCTTGTCCGCCCGCCGTGTTTAGCCATGTGGAGCTCTCGATCGCCGGAGCGCGCGCGCTCGCGTAGGCGCCGCAAACCAAGACTGTCCCGGCCAGGAACAACAGACGGCCTATCGTGCGGGTCGGCTCCTCCATGGCGAAAAGAGCCCTCATTTGGCCTGAGACGGTCTGCCGACTTTCGACCATTGGCGGAGCGTGGACGGCGACACCCCGAACTCCGGATCCGTCGAGCGGCCGAGTGTGCGCAAGAGCACCGCGATGAGCGCGAAGTGGTGAACGGTGTGGCTTGCCAGGAACCGCAGCTCTCGACCGACGCTCGAGCGGAACCACGCCTGCTGGTCGCGCGGGTGCAAGTCATCGTCTTCGGGACGGACGAGGACCGATCGCCGGAGATCGAACCCGGTGAGCGTGGCGAGGCGCGCCTCGAGCTCGACGAGACGAATGAGGGCGGCCGCGCGGCTCGACTCGATCGTGGGGTCGCGGCGGCGGTCGGCATAATCGATGCGGCCGGCCGGGAGGCCCTCGAGAAAGCATTCGAAGAAGTCCACACAGTGCCGCAGGTGTCGGCCGACCGTCCCTTCCGGCGTGAACGGCGTGGTGCTGGTGTACAGGCTGTCCGGAAGATCCTCGAGCAGGATCACCGCCTGCCGCAGCAGGGCAACTTCGAGGTGTGGCGCCTGGGAATCCACGGGTAAGTCGAGATCGGGCGTCGGAACTCGCATCAAGTCCCCTCTACGCGAGCCCGCCGCGGATCGAAGCCGCCGCGGGGGCGCGATCCGCGAGGCGGGTGCGAGCGTACCCGACGGCGCGAACAAGGAGAAGGGCGGTGAGAGCGATTGCGTAAAGCAGCGGCTCGCGAACGTCCTTCTTCACGCGCCAAATGAAATGGAGTGCGCCGAGGGAGGCGGCGAGGTAGGCCAGACGGTGGATCCGCTTCCAGCGAGCGAAACCAAGTCGCCGCACGGCCGCCTGAGTCGATGTCGCCGCGAGGGGGATCAGCAGGACGAACGCGGCGAATCCGAAGAATATGAATTTGCGCTTGATGACGTCCGCGAAGATCGCCCGAACATGAAAAGACTGGTCGAGACCGCCGTACGCGCTCACATGGAGCAGCGCATAAACGAACGCCAACAGCCCCAGCTCCTTGCGGATGCGAATGGGCCAAGTCCACCCCGTGATCGTCTTGAGCGGAGTGCAGGCGAGGGATGCGACGAGGAAGATGAGAGCGGCGAGCCCGAGTTGATTCAGACACTCCGCGATCGGATTCGCCCCAAGGGTGCCCGTGGCGGCGCGCGTGACGATGCTCACCAACGGAGCCATCGCTCCGACGAATACCCCCGGCTTGAGCCAGGGAAAGGGCGCGTTCCTCGTGGCGGTTGCCATGGCGCTAGAAGAACCGCCCCAGATCCATTCCTGTGTAAAGGCTGCCGACTTGGTCGCCGTAGCCGTTGAACGGAAGGGTCGAGCGTCGGGAGAGATCACCGATCCGCCGCTCGGTCGCCTGGCTCCATCGCGGGTGGTCCACGGCCGGATTCACGTTGGCGTAGAAGCCGTACTCCGCCGGCGCGACGCCGTTCCAACTCGTCGCCGGCTGGGTTTCGGTCAGGCGCACCGAAACGACGGATTTGATTCCCTTGAATCCGTACTTCCAGGGCACCACGAGACGCAGCGGAGCCCCGTTCTGGTTCGGGAGAGGCTTGCCGTAGACTCCGACGGCGAGAATCGTCAACGGATGCATCGCCTCGTCGATCCGAAGCCCCTCGGTGTACGGCCAGTCGAGGACACCTCTGCCTTGGAGCGGCATCTGCTCCGTGTCGAGGAGGGACCGGAACGCGACGTACTTTGCGCGTGACGTCGGCTCCGCCCGACGGAGCAGGTCGCCTAGAGAGAAACCAAGCCACGGGATGACCATCGACCATGCCTCGACGCACCGCATGCGGTAGATCCGCTCTTCGGCAGGAAACCAACCGAGGAGACGGTCGAGGTCGACGACTTGGGGCCGGTTGACCTCTCCCTCGATCGTGAGCGTCCAGGGGCGCGGCCGAAGGGTGTGAGCGTTTCGCGCCGGATCGCCCTTATCGGTCCCAAATTCGTAGAAGTTGTTGTACGTCGTGGCGTCCACGTACGGGGTCTGCGGCTCGCTCGTGCTGTACGGGCTCCGTACGGCCACGGCCGGCCGGAGCGATACTGGAGCAGGAGTGACGGCTGCGCTCTCGGCCGGAAGGACCCGACGGCCACGACCCATGAGACCGATCAGCGAAGCTCCGACCCCCGTGGCGGTGGCGGCGAGGAGCAGTGAGTTCTTGATGAACTCCCGCCGGCCACGGTAGTCCGCCTCCGGGGTGATCTCCGACGTCGCGGGAGGCTTGCCAAGGTCACGTCTCATAGCTCCTTCGATGCCGGAGCGCGCCTGGGGTTTCGCGGTCCGGTGAGATTAGGAGCGCTGATACTCGATAAATGGAACTCGCCAGCGGGCCACTGTCCGGGTCTCCGCCGTTCGAGTTAGGGAGCCTCAACGGCGTCCTTCTCTCGCGTCTTGCGGTCGTTGTCCGCCTGGGTGTCCATAAGCTCGTAAGGAGAAAGGGAAACGGGTTAACAAAACGCTGACCCGTCGCTCCCGATTTCACGGCCTAGAATCCCCTCCCCGCAAGGGAGCGCAGGTTCGTGCCTACGCCTCCGGCACGATTGAAATCGGCGCACCGAACTCGTCTCCCGATCGCTGGACGAGTTCGACCCCGTCTTCAGGCACGTTTTGGCTCGGCGGACGCGGCCTGCCGGCTCGGTTGGGGCTCGAGTCGCGCGCGAGTCGGTCGGCGCGGGCGGGCCCGGCGACGAGCCTCATGACCACCAGCATCAGCGAGGCTCCCAGGGTGTCACGCACCGGTCCGAGGATCGCGAAAGCGGGGACGAAGACTGCGAATCCGCACCCCCGGGCGGCCGCGAACCCAGCGGTAGCCGCCAGTTCCCGGAAGCCTAACACGGTGGGGGAAGGCACCCTGGGGCGACGGCTCAGCGACCTTGCCCGCCAACTGTACGCATCCCATGACCCCTCCTGTCTCGAGTTTCGCTAGAGGGTTCTACGGCACGGAAGAGCGCCTGATACGGGAGGCCTGTGACTTCGCGCGTGCGTCGGCGCTGGGGGCGACCCAAACCACGCCCGCCTACTTCACCAAGAGCCATCCCTTAAGCGCTTCAGGCGTGTGAAGCCATAGAATCCCTGGCGCACTGAAGCTGACGGGTACGCATGGACAACGCCGGAGGACCTGGGACGAAGCGGCGGAGCCGCCGGTGGCGGCGCGTGCGGCTGTTGCTCGCCGCCGCGTTCGTCGTGGCGGCGATTCCCGCGTCGATCCTCGGCTCTCTACGCCTCTCGAGCGTCAGGGGCCCCGTTGCGGTCTGGGTCTCCCATCGGCTCGAGACCAGCGCCGGCGTGACGTTGCGTCTACAGGATTTCGATATCGAGCCGTGGGGTGGCGTGCTCGAGATCCGGGGACTCGCGGTCGCCTCGACCGGCGCGGCCGACGAGCCGCTCCTGACGGCCTCCCTCGTGCGTGCGGAGCTCGATCTCCCGGCCCTGCTTCGCGGCCGCGTGATCGTGCGAGAGCTTCGCGTCGAGCGGCCGCGCTTCGTGGTCGATGCGCCGCTTCCGTCCTTGCCGCGGGTCCAGGGCGGGCCACCGTCGGCGAAGGGCCTCGCCGTCGAGGTCCGCTCGCTCGATCTTCGCGGCGGCGAGGTCGGCTCGCGGAACGAGAGCTTCCGCCTCTCCGATATTCACGGGCGCGGATCGTTCGCGAAGGGGCGGTGCGAGGCGACGGTCTCCCGGGCGCAGCTTCACGTGGCTGGTCATGGCCGCGCCGTCGATCTCAACCTCGAGGGCTCGCTCGCCGTCGGGATCGATGGATCGTTCGAGGTGAGCGCGCTGAAAGCGCGGGGAGCCGGGATCGAGCTTTCCGCGCGAGGGGAGGGGAGTCTGGGCCCGCGCCTCCGCGTCGACGCCTCCTATGAAGCGCAAGGCGATCTCGCGCTGCTCGCGCCCGATCTCGTTCCCCGCGGCGAGGTCGCGCTCCGCGGAAGTGTTGCGATCGGCGGTGACGCCGCAGGGCCGACGGGAACGGCACGGGTCGAAGCGCACGGAATCGCCGCGGAGGCGGCCGCCCGGTTCCTTCCCTTTGCGCTCCCGCCCGCGCTTGCCCTGCCCGGATCGGAGGTCGACGGCACGGGCGATCTCGAATTCGATTTCTCGTCGGCGCGCTCGCCCGAAGGCCTGCGGGCCGATGCGATACGCGGCGCGGCATCGCTCGTTTGGCGGCGCGGCACCGCCCACCTCCTCGATGTGTCGCTGCGATCGGAGGCCGAGAATCCACCCACGGCCGACCGCTCCGGGCGATTCTCGGTTCACGCGGCGCTCTTCCCGGATTCGGAAGGCAAGCGCCGCCTCGATGGCATCGTCAGGCTCCGCTCCTTCGCGGATCCGGCGAGCGGAGAGATCCTCCAAGCCCGCATGGATCTGATCGAGCCCGAGCTCCCCGCGATGCTCGAGCGGCTCGGCCTTCCGGTCCCCGTGTTCGCCGCCAAGTTGCCACCCGGCGGCCTCGAGGCGACGGCCGAGGCCGTGGGCCCGCTGGCGTCGCCGCGGCTCGGTTTCCACGCGGCGTGGCGGGAAGGGGAGGAGACGCTGGCGACCCTCGCGGCGAGCTCTCCCGCCGGCTGGCGAGGATGGGCATCGGACGTGGTGCTCGATCTCGAAGCCTCCGTCCTTCCCCTTGAGCCCGGGTCCAGACGGGCGACGGCGCGACTCGCGGGGCTCGAACTGAAGGACGGGCTCGTCCACGTCGAGCTGCCCGAGCTCGGTCGCGCGCTGAACGATCTTTACCGCCGCGCCGGCGTCACGCTTCCTGAGGGAGCCGATCGATTCGACGCGATGCTCGCCGGGCCGTTCGACGCCGGGGCCAGTTTTTCGGGGCCGGCGACGAAGCCGCGCATCTCGCTCGATGCGACGTGGAAGCCGGACGGCAAGGGTGCCATCCACATCGCCGCATCCGGGCAGCCAAAAGGTGAGGCGCCGTTCCTCGAGCTTGCGGAGCCGGCGCGGCTCGAAGCGCGCGACGTCGATGGCACTCCCTTCGGGCTGAGCGGACTGATCCTCCATGCTCTCGATGCCTCCTCGGATGGCGAGCACGTGAGCGTGGAGAACATCGTCGCGACGCTCCCCCCGCTGGCGCCCGGAGCCGCCCCGGCCGAGCTCTCGGGGAGTGGCGGCTTCGAGCTCGCGTGGCCCCCGGCGTCCGGCGAGGCCGAGATCACGGTCGAGCATCCGTTGGGCGGGATCGACCGCGTGGTCGCGCATGCGCGGCTCGACGGCGGTGTTCTCAGGATCGACGAGCTGGACGTCGATTCCGGCGCGGCGCGCGCATCGATTCACGGTGCTGTTCCGCTTGCAGCGGTCGCGCCCTACGCTGGGCCGCTCCGCGAGACGCTGGCGCGGTACACCGCCGGCCCGATCACGGTGGAGGCCGAGGGGATCGACCTCGGCAGGCTCCAATCCCTTCTTCCGCTTCCGCAAGGGTTGCCCGTGGCGAGCGGCGCGGTGAGCGTGCAGGTCACGTTCGACGCCGAGCATCCGATGTCCGCGGTGGGAACTCTCGAAGCACGCGACATCGCTTTGGAGATCGACCGTTACCGCGCGGAGGCGGCCGGTCCCATCCGGCTCGACATGCGCGACGGAAAGGTGGTGCTGGCGCCGATCACGCTGCGCGCGATGGGCCCGGACGTAACCGATGGGCACGCGGTCGAGATCTCGGGATCCCTGGATCTTGCGCAAGACTGGAGCGCGGGCCAGGACGTCGCCGCCCTCATTCGAGATTCCTCTTTCGAGCTCCACGGGACGATCGATGCGGCGGCCTTCTCGCGGTTCCTCAAGTTGGGAAAAGCGTCGGGCAGCCTCGTCGTCGACGCGACTGCCGGCGGCCCTCTTCGCGACATCACGGCGGACGTCCGCGTGAGCGGGCCCGGCCTCCGGGTCTCGTACTTGTCCGGCTACGCGACGCGCTTCGAATCGCCGGAAGCGCACCTTCGGCTTCGTGGCGGCAAGCTCGAGATCGAATCCGCAAGGGCGCGCTGGAACGGAGGCGAGGTGCAGGTTCGCGGTACCGTCGACCGCGAGGGGGCCCACATGACGGTGGACGCGCGGGGGGTGGCCTACCGTCTGGAGTACGGCACCAGCGTGCGGATCGGCGGCCAGCTCGAGCTGGCCTGGCCCGCGCAGGGCGACCGGTCCCTTCGCGGGAGCGTGATCGTCGAGCGGGCGGCCGTCTTGCGGAACATCGCCCTGGACCGCGAGGTGCTCAGGGCGATCCTCGAGCCCTCCGGCATGGCGGACAACGCTCTGCTCGACACGATCCATCTCGATCTCGACGTCACCACCGAGCAGGGACTGCGGATCAAGAACAACCTGGCGAATCTTCACGCGGACTGGGATCCGCTCCAGGTGACTGGCACGCTGGCCGCGCCGAAGATCACGGGACAGGCCCGCGTGACGCCGGGAGGGCTCCTGAACCTGCTCGGGACGATCGTGCGGATCGACGAGGCCACTCTCTCCTGGTCGGGCGATTCCCCTTCGTCGCCGCGCATCGCGATGAACACGACGAGCTCGGCCGAAGATCCCACGATCAAGAACCAGTGGTACAACTCGTCTTGGTACCAGGCGCCCGTGCTCGGCCCGGGGCAGGGCGGAACGATGGACCTCACCTCGCAGCGGGCCTCCTCGGCCGAGCTCATGGACTCCTTCGCCGCGGGTGTCATGACTTATTACCAGGACCGCATCGCGGGGGCGGCCAGCGGGTCGGTGACCCAGACGGAGCTGAGCTACCAGCCGCTCCCGCTCTTCGGCGAAACGGACACGACGGCGCGGATGACGATCACGCAGCATCTCTCGCCGTACGCCACGTTCATCGCGTCCACCAACCCGACCGATGCCGAGGCGCAGACCTATATCCTCGACGTCCACGGTTTCCCGACGGCACCGAGTCTCTCGGCGCAGGTTTTCACCAACGACCCCAAGAACACCGGGGCTACGCTGCAGCAGACGCTCAGACTCGGGAAGGGCCGGGACGAAGACGAAACCGGCGACCGGCTCCACAAGGTGAGGATCGACGCGCCGAAAGGAATCTCCAAGCGCCGCGTCAAGAAGGCGATCTCGTACCGCCCGAACGATCCGGTCCCGAACGGAGCCGACATGGACGTCGAGATCGACGCCGGCGACGCGATGCGCCGCGCCGGCTACCCTCTCGCGGAAGTGTCGGTCGGCGTGGAGCGCCACGGTAAGAGAAGCGTGGACCTGCGCGTCACGATCGTCCCGGGACCGAAGGTCGGAAGCGAGTTCACGGGAGACCGTCCCCGCAAGGCGGCCCGGCGCGCGATCGCGGCGCTGTACCGGATGGGCGAAGACGAGCCCGCCTCGCTCGAGGAAATCCGCAGGGAGACGGTCCGCGCGTTGCAGCAGCGCGGCTACCTCGACCCGCGCGTCGAGGTCGGGGTCGATCATGGCGATCCGGCGGCTCCCGGAGCGCCATCGATGCTTCATGTTCGCGCCCTTGGCGGGAGGAAGATCAATCCGAAAGCGCCGCAGTTCCTCGGCGTCTCTCCCTCCGAAGCGTCCTCCTTGGCCGCGCTCTTCCCGACGCGCTTCACGCGGATCTCGCTCGCGTTCGGCGCTCCAGCGGCCGATCAGCGCGTGACGCGCGCCTTGGGCGCCATCGGTTATCCCGGCGCTCGCGTCGCCTCGCGCGATATCTCCGCCAACGGAAAGGATCTCGCCGTCCTCGTGGAGCCGGGCGAGAGGCAGCGGTTCGCGAGCGTAACGATCACGGGGGTGACGCCTGAGGTCGAGGCTCGTCTCGCCGGGACGCTCAAGGCGCACGAGGGAGATCCGGTCGACGCGAGCGTCATCGCCCAATCGATCCTCGGCATCGAGAAGGACCTGCGCGGCAGCGGTCACGCTCAGGTGGACGTGAAGGCGCGGCTCGATCGTGTGTCGGAGGAGCGTCCTTCCGAGCTGGCGTTGACGTTCGACGTGACGCCGGGGCCCACGTACAAGATCGACGACGTCACGTTCCGCGGCGCGAAGGTGTCGAAGACGGGGTGGCTCGACCACGTGGCCGGACTCGACACCGGCAAGCCGGTCGATCCGCAGGAGATTTCGAAGGCGCGCGCACGACTGGGCCGGAGCGGGGTCTTCCAGGAGATCCGCGTCACGACCGATCCTCCCACCGAGATGTCCGCTCGGGAGGCGACCACGCCTTCCGCCGAAACCGACCATCCGATTCCGACCAAGGTTCTATTCGACCTCACGGAGAAGAAACGATGGCAGCTCGCGTACGGCGGGAGGTACGAGAGCAACGTGGGCTTCGGCGTCGTCGCCGACCTCTACAACTTCAACTCGCTCGGGCGCGGGCACACGACGGCGCTCCGGGGGATCTACGCCGCGAACGAGCAGAGGATCCAGCTCTACCACTCGATCCCGCGCATCTTCGGCGAGCGCTCGTCCGTCGAGGGGCTGGTGGAGTGGAGCAACGAGCTCGAGGACGACGTCTGGACGAAAGGGGAGCATGCGTGGGTGCAGGTGACGCTACCGCTTTCGCGGCGCTGGCAGAACCGGGTCTATGCGGAGTTCGAGCGCGTGCACAAGACCGAGGAGACCGTCGACCCGAACACACCTCTGGATCAACGCGTGATCAGCCCGCGCCTCGGCTGGCAGCTCATCTACGATTCGCGGGACCTTCACGTGGGGGGAGGCAACCGCGCGAAGGGTCTTTTTTACGGGCTGAACTTGATCGGTTCGTCGGGGGCGTTGGGGAGCAACCTGACCAGCCTCGGGACGTTCCAGCAGCTGAGTCAATTCTTGCCGTTCGGCGACCCGGCGAGCGGCAGGATCGACTGGCAGCATTCCTACCGCGTGAGCACGGCGAACGTGCGGGACGAGTCCGTCCCGACCGACAACCGGCTGAAGGCCGGAGGCGAGTTCTCCGTGCGCGGATACCCGACGAACAGCCTCGGCCCCCACGACGACACGGGCGCGGCGCTCGGCGGAGAGTTCCTGTTGATCGCGAACGAGGAGCTGCACATCCGCCTCGGGGCGGGCTTTTCGACCCTCGTGTTTTGCGATGCCGGCAACGTCTGGGCCACCCTGCACGACGTCAGCTGGCAGTTCGCCACGTCGTGCGGCGTCGGGTTCCGGTGGTTCTCGCCGTTCGGGCCCTTGCGCCTGGACTGGGCCTTTCCGCTGAATCGCAGGCCCGACGACCCGAGATCCACACTCTACTTCGGATTCGGGAGCGTCTTTTAGGGAAGCGCTAGGCGCGGATCAGAAACGCTCGCCGGCGGTGACGCAGAGTGCCGGCTCGAAAAACGTTTGGATTCCTACACGCGCAGACTCGTCGCCGGTTCCGGCTTTACGACATCGGCACCAACACAAACCCAGTCGGTCGGCTAGAATCGAGTCGCAATGCAGCGGAGTCTACGTTGACCACGGCCGGCGATCTGCGGGAGGGAGTCCGCGGAGCGTACAGCGCAGCGGCCGAGCACCCGCGCCGGAAACATCCCTTCCCCGTCGGACGTGGGTTCGCCAAGAGCCTCGGCTACCCCCTGGAGCAACTAACGAAGCTGCCCGAAGTCTCGGTCGAGGCATTCGCCGGCGTGTCGAACGTCGCTGTTACCGCCGACATTCCACCCGGTGCCAGCGTGCTCGACCTGGGGTGTGGCGCCGGTCTGGATTCCCTGTTGGCGGCGGCGAAGACCGGACCTCTCGGGAAAGTGATCGGCGTGGATTTCAGCGCATCGATGCTCGACCGCGCACGTCGGGGTTCGTCCGAGGCGGGCTTTTCGAACATCGAGTTTCGGGAGGCGGATGCGGAGCGCCTGCCGATCGAGGATGCCTCCGTTGACGTTGCGCTAGTCAACGGCATCTTCAACCTGAATCCGATACGCGATGCGATCTTTCGCGAGCTGGCACGCGTCGTCCGTCCTGGCGGAGTCGTGTACGCGGCAGAACTGATACTCCGAGGGCCAGTACAGAAGCAGGAGGTCGTGGACGAAGCGAACTGGTTCGCTTGAATTGCCGGAGCCAACGAGGGCGGCGCCTTCTGTGAAGAGTTCGTGACCGCCGGCTTCCGTGAAGCGGTCATCGTGCGCACCGCACGCAACGCCAGGACCAAGAATCCGCACGTGCTCGCCGCCGATCTCCGCGCGGTCAGGTAGGCTTGCATGTTGAGGCGAGGTGCCGTCCTGGGTCTCGCGGCTGCGGCGCTATTCGGCCTATCCACGCCGCTCGCGAAGGTTCTCCTCGGTTCCATCTCCCCAGTCCTGCTCGCAGGACTCTTGTATATCGGTGCAGCCGCGGGGCTCTGGCTTCATCGCTTGGCGAAGGCGTCCACCGCCGAGGCGCAACTCACGCGCCACGATGTTCCCATGCTCTCCGTAGTCGTCGCTGCAGGCGGAATCCTCGGGCCGCTGCTGATGCTATTCGGCCTTGAGCGCGTGACCGCGCTCTCCGGGTCGCTCCTGTTGAACCTCGAAGCCCCCCTGACGGTGTTGATCGCGGTCGCCGTCTTTCACGAACACCTCGGCCGCTACGCCGCGGCCGCCGCAGCGCTCATCATCGTTGGCGCTGTGATTCTGAAACTCGAACCGGGTGCGCTCGGAGCCGACAGCGTGGGCGTTCTTCTCCTCGCCGGCGCCTGCTTCTGCTGGGCTCTGGACAACAATCTGACCCAACGGCTCTCCCTGCGCGATCCCTTCGCGATCGTGCGCGTAAAGACGCTGGTCGCCGGCGTGTTCAACACGGCGCTCGGGCTCGTCGTGTCCGGGGGACGGGTGCCGAACGCTCGGTACGTCGCCGGGGCCTTGGCACTCGGAAGCGTCTGCTACGGAATCAGCGTCGTGCTCGATGCGTACGCGCTCCGTCTCGTCGGTGCGGCGCGCGAGGCCGCGTACTTCGCCACGGCCCCGTTCTTCGGCGCGCTCGCTGCCATCGCCCTGCTGGGGGATACCTTGCGCTGGTTCGACGTCCTCGCGATGCTGCTCATGGGCGTCGGCGTCGCGTTGCTTCTCCGGGAGCGGCACGGGCACGTCCACGTGCACGATGCGCTGGAGCACGAGCACGTGCACACGCACGATGAGCATCATCAGCATGCCCATGGCCCGGGCGACCGCGCCGGGGAGCCGCACAGCCATCCGCACGTCCATGTGCGCCTGGTCCACGACCACTCGCACGTTCCGGACGCCCATCACCGGCACACGCACTGACGGGCGGAGGGACGATTTGCCGGGGGAGCGGATTGGGCGTACCTTCCGGTCCATGTTTTGGCGGCTCGCTCGAATTCTACTCGTCGGATTCTGCGTGACGATGGTCGCGCAGCAGACGAACCTCGGCTCGCTGCTGTTTGGCGACGAGTGCCAGGACAACTGTCCGGACAGCTCGAGCTCGCACCGTTGCCCGCTCAGCTGCACGAGCTGCGCTTGCGTCGGTCACGGCACGCCGGTGAGCGCTACGCCTCCCTCCCATGCCGCCGTTCGGCGCGTCCTGGCCCGGGTCCAGTGCGACGAACCGCGAAGGATCCAGGACCCGCTGCCGGACGCCATCTTCCACGTTCCCAAGCCCCTCCTCGTCTGACTCGATTTCCGCCGAAAGGCCGGCTCGCGCGGTGCGCTCGTGGCGCTGGTGCCGAGCACCCGTGTCCTACGAGGAGATTCGCCTCATGCGAAGACTTGTCCTGTTGGTTTCGCTCGCTTTCGTCCCAAGCCTCTCATCCGCCGACTCGGCGGCGCTGAGGTTCGCCGACATCGTGGAGCGCGCGGCGGCCGATCCGGAGGTTCTTGCCCGCGCCACGGGACTCGCGCGGTTGCAGGGCGAGTTGGCTGCGACCGGCCGATTTACCCGGGAAGGGCCGACGCTCGAGGCTGAGCTCGGCCCGCGTCGGATGGACGATGGGGTGCGGAAGTTGGAGGCCTTGGCTCGGGTCGAGGTTCCGATCTTTTCCGGAACGCACGCAAGGGATCAGGCCGACTCGCAACTACGGAGTGCCCTCCCGGACATCCTGGCCGCGGACGCCGTCGAGTCCCGGCTCCGGCTGCGCGACGCGTACCTCAACGCATGGTTCGAGCAAGAGCGTCTCGCGGTAATGGAGAATCAGCTGGAAGCGAGCGAGCAGGTCCTCGCTTCCGTTCGCAAGCGTGTGGAAGAAGGCGCCGAGGCACCCTACGAGGCGGCGCTGGTGGAGGGCGAAGTGCTGCGTGCTCGGTCCGAATCGGACGGCGCGCGCGCCGGGTTGGGCGACGCGTGGACCGCGCTGCGATCGCTGGCCGACCTTCCAGCTGAGCCGCAAGTCCTTGCATCTCCAGGCATGCCTGACCTGAACATTCCAGGAGACGCGGACTACCGGTTCGCGGCAGGTTCGCTTCGCCGGGCGGCCGGACATCGCGAATCCTTCGAAGCGGCCTTCCTCGAGCTCGAACAGGCCCGGCGCCGATCGCGCTGGTCGGTGGCCGCCACCGTGGCGAAGGAGGCGGACGAGTCGTTCGCGACCGTCGGGGCCGCCTACCGATTCCCGCGTCGCGGCGAATCGGCGGCCGTCGACCGTGAGCGCGCGGCGATTGTCGCCGCGATCGATCGGGGGGCCGAGGTGGAGACCGCTCGCCTCACGACACGATTCGAGACGACCATCGAGAGGCTGAAACGATTCGGGGCGATCACGCCGCCGGACGCGTTCGACGACGCGCTGCGCGCCGTCGCGCTCCGCATGGAGCTCGGAAAGGATCGTCCGTCCGTGGCCCTTCCCGTTCGACGACAGCTCCTGGAGGCGCGTTGGGCGGCACTACAGCGTGTTCGAGACGCTCATCGGCTGATCGCCGAGATCGGCGCGTTGGTCGCGGGAGAGGCCCCATGAGAATCGCCGCCGTCCTGCTGCTCGGCGTCGCCGCCGGGACCGTCCTGTCGTCGTGCAAATCTCGATCCGTGGGGGAGCACGCCACCGAAGCGGAACAACAACACGCTGCCGCTCCCGCGGAAGGATCTTCGGAGACGCCGGTCATACCCCTCGATGGGCTGCGCGGAATCCGCTGGATCGCGGCGCCCGAGCCCCGCGCCGTAGGGGAGTGGTTTCCGGGGGAAGCCGTTGGGGACGAATCGGCCCAAAGCGTCCTCTCGTCACCGGTGAGCGGGCGCGTCGTCTCCGCGCCTCTGTCTCCAGGGCGTCCCGTTCCTCGCGGGACCGTCTTGCTCGAAATCGAAAGCCCCGAGCAGGCCGTGCTGATCTCGCGATGGCTGGTCGCGAAGGCCGATGTCGAGCGCGCCGAGGCTACCCTCTCCCGCGAGGAGAAGCTGGCGTCGGCCGGAGCGACCTCCCAGCGCGAGGTGGACGAGGCAAGGCGGGAGGCCTCCATCGCTCGCGCGGAGAGTGAATCCGCGCGCCTCGGTCTCGAGGCGCGCGGTGTGCGCGATTCTGAGCGCTCGGGCCGTTTCAGCCTTCGCGCGCCCGCAAGCGGAGCGGTTGTGCGGTGGAACGTTCGCAATGGACAGGGGATCGAGGCGGGGCAAGAGCTTGGGAACTTCCAACTCGCTTCCGCGCGCCTCGTTCACTTGGATCTCTCGCTGCCAGGGCCGAAGTGGCATCTCGGCGACGAGACCGAGGTGCGTTCCTCCGATGGCCGCCACTGGAAGACACGGGTCGTGGGATTTCCGTCGATACTATCCGACGACACGCGCCGCCTCACGTTCAGGTTGGAAATAATCGACGGAGCGCTGCCGCTTCCCGGCCAACCCGTCGAGGTGCGCGTTCCGTTCGCGGTCGCCGTGATCCTTCCCCAATCGGCGCTTCAGCAAGTCGAAGGGACCTGGGGCGTGTTCGTGCGCGCCGACGATCGCGCCGAGTTCCATTCCGTTCGCCGCGGCGCCGAACTGGGCCCGAACGTCGTCATCGAAGACGGGGTCAGGCCGGGGGAATCCATTGCTACCGACGGCGCCTACCTCCTGAAGTCGCTCTGGCTGAAGGGGCGATCGGGAGGCGAAGACCATGAAGACTGACAAGCGCGCCTCCCGACTCGGCGGCTGGTTCGCCTGGCTGCTCCCGAAGCGCGCCTGGGTGCTGGCTCTCGCCATCGTGTGGCTGATCGCGGGCGCCGCGTCGTTCACGTCGTTGCGCCGGGACCTCTTCCCGGATCTGACGTTGCCGAGCCTCAGCCTCCTCATCCAGAGTCCGGGACGGGCGGCGACGGACCTGGAGCTGACCGTCGCCCAGCCGGTCGAGCAGGCACTCGGTGGCCTGCCGGGGGTCCGGCGCGTCGTGTCGACCGTCCAGGCCGAGGTCGTCCAGATCGTCGTGACCTTCGAGACCGACGTCGATCCGTGGCGTGCGCGTCAGCTCGTAGCCGAGCGTCTGGCCACGGTGATCGGCGGGTTTCCTTCGGGAACGGGAGCCCCGCTCATCACGAGCGCCGCCGGCCGGCTCCAGGAAATCCAGGAGATCGTGCTCGAGGGGCCCTCCGTCGATCCGATGCGCCTGCGCGACTACGCCGAGAAGGTGCTCGTGCCCCGGCTCCAGGCCGTCGCGGGCGTGGCTCGTATCGAAAGGCTCGGCGGCGAGGAACGGCAACTCCAGGTCACCGTGATCCCGGAAAAGATGAGGCTCCTCGGCGCGAGCCTGGACGAGGTGGCCCAGTCGCTCCACGGCAGCGAGCAAGACGCGTCGGTCGGTGTGATGGAGATTCAGGACAAGGGATGGTTCATGACGGTAGGCACCCTCGCGGCCTCGCCCGAAGAGGTGCGCAGGCTACCTGTTCCGACGGGGCACGGCGTCGTCACGCTCGGCGACATCGCAGACGTGGGCGAGGGTCCCGCGTTCCGCAGAGGGATCGCCCGGCACGACGGGCACGAAGACGTCAGCCTGCGGGTCGTGAAGCAGCCGAGCGCGGACACGCTTGCCGTCGCCGGCGGCATTCGAACCGCTCTCGACGAATTGCGGAAGGCGCTCCCCGAAGGCATGGGACTGGACCTGATGTACGACCAGGGAGAGTTGGTTTCGCACGCCTTGAACGGCGTCACGTTGGCCCTCCTCATCGGGTCGGTGTTCGTCGCGGGAGTCCTGCTCGCTCTGTTGGGGCACCTTCGCGCGGCTCTCGTCGTGATGCTGACACTTCCCTTGGCGACGCTCGGCGCGGCGATTCCGCTTCGAATCTTGGGCATGGGCTTGAACGCGATGACGCTCGGCGGGCTCGCGATTTCGGTCGGCCTTCTCGTCGACGCCTCGGTCATCATGGTCGAAAATCTCGTGCATCGTCTCCAGGGAGCCGACGGAAGCGTCGAGGAGCGACGCTCGGTGTTGACGCGCGCGGCCGCGGAAGTCGGCGTCCCGATCGTCACGGCGGTTCTAGTGATCCTCGCGGTCTTCATTCCACTGCTCGCGGTCGGCGGAATCGCAGGGCGCCTGTATGCGCCCCTGGCCGTGGCGGTGGCATCGGCGATGACGATCTCGCTGATCGTCAGCTTCACCGTCGTGCCCGTTCTCGTGGACCGCATCCTGCCTCCGGGCACCGACCTCAGCGAGCCATGGATCGTTCGAGCGATCAAGCGGGCCTACGCCCCCGTGCTCACATGGCACATGCGCCATGGACACCTGGTCGCCACGGCGGCGATCGTCGTCACCCTCCCGAGTCTGTGGCTGGCCACCCAGCTCGGGACGAACTTCCTGCCGTCGCTCGACGAAGGCGCGCTGATGATCAACTCGCGCCTTCCAGCCGAGACCAGCCTCGCCGCGGTGGACGACGCGAACCGCTGGCTCGAGGACGAGCTCTCCAAGGTCGAGGGCATACGTGCCGTGTATAGAAGAACCGGAAGAAGCGAGCTCACCGAAGACCCGATGCCCCACACGATGAGCGACGTCCTCGCGATTCTGGATCGCGGCGCGAGCCTCCGGCAGGTCGAAGCCGAGGTGGCGGAGCGGATCGAGCGCCTTCCGTTCTCGGTCGAGCTGACCACGCCGATGCAGATGCGGATCGCGGAGGGGATCGGCGGCACCCCGGCCGATCTTCAGCTCAAGCTCTTCCACGAGGACCTCGGCACGTTGGAAGCTGTGCTACCGAAGCTGCAAGAGCGGATCGCCTCCGTACCGGGAGTTGCGTCCGTGGCGTTGGACGGCGGAGGGCCCCTGCCGCGCTGGCGCATGGTGCCGGATGACGACGCGCTCCGCCGGATGGACATTCCTCGTCGAGAGGTCGTCGAGACCATGAAGGCGGCCCTCCAAGGCCTGGAGGTTGGCAGTCGATTCGACGGTCCCCAAAGAATCGAACGCGTCGTCCGCTATCCAAACGATGGGCGCGTCAGCCCCGAGAACCTCAAGCGGCTGCCGATCGTTCGAGCGGATGGAACCGTCATCGAATTGGGCCAGTTGGTCCGATTCGAGGAAGGCGCGACGCCGAGCATGATCCGCCGCGAGGCGGGTCAGCGGCGGGTCGCCCTGAACATCCGGACTCGAGGCGATCTCGGCGGGACGGCTCGTCGCGTCGAGCAGGCCGTCGCGTCGTTCGCTCTTCCGAAGGGGACGGCGATTCGGCTGGGCGGGCAGATCGAGCAAGCAAGAGAAACGCAACGACGCCTCTTCGTGGCCGTCGCGGTGGCGCTCGTCCTTGTGGTCGGACTTCTCTACATGGCCTTGCGACGATGGCGCGAAGTCCTGATCGTGCTCACCACGCTCCCGAACGCCTTCGTCGGCGGGCTCGTGGCGCTTTGGCTCGCGGGCGAGACCTGGAACATCAGCTCGATCGTGGGGATGATCGGCCTGTTCGGTGTCGCGGTGCAAAACAGCCTGGTGCTGATTCGTCAGGCCGAGGATCTTCGCTTCGACGGGTTGCCGTTCATCGACTCGGTCCGCGACGCGTCCTTGGCGCGCGTCCGTCCCAAGCTCATGACCGCCGGGAGCGCGATCCTGGGGCTCTCGCCGATGCTGTTCGGGATCGGAGGAAGCGAGTTGGAACGTCCGCTCGCGATCGTCATGGTCGGCGGGCTCGTCACGTCGACGCTCTACACGTTGATCGCGCTTCCGAGCGTCTACGCCTGGATCGGGCGGTACTGGCATGAGAAACCTTGAAAGAGGCGCTGCGTTCGGCCGGCGTTCGGACCATTGGCCGAACTTCACCGGATATTCAGGTGTGCACCTGAGCGCCCATGACCCTCGTAACGAGAAAAGGCAGCGGGTCAGCAAAACGTTGACCCGTCGCCTCCTCTTCCACGTCACAAAATCCTCTTCCCGCAAGGGAGCGCAGCTTCGAGCCCCGCCTCCGGCACCAACCATTTCAGCTAGTTAGAGCTGGTAAGGAAGAGGCGCAGAAACCCGAAATGGGATCCGGCGTCCAAGCGCGAAGAGATTAGGGTTCCAGAGTTCGGCGGTCGAGTTGTTGGACCCTACGATCTAGCGCGGCTCGACCCTTCCGTTTCTAATGACCAGATCGCGCGACTCGAGCGGATGCAGCGCCGCTCCGTCCGCGGCGCGCACTTCGACCGGGCCGTCCTTTTGGGGATCATAGGCCAACGCGCGTTCGACTCCCCGCGGCCGGAGAAGCGGGATCTCCTTCGCGAGGCCCAGGTCCCGGATCATCCGGTCGCGCCGGCTGACGAGCTTTTCGGTGTAGAGCCTGACCTCGGCGGAGGTGTAGCCCGCGGCGATGAGGGCCTGCTGGATCTGACCCTCCGTGAGCTGGGCGATGAGGCGCGCCATCCAGCGCGCGTCGTCCACGGTCATGTCGTGGAACGCGTCGTTCCCGAAGATCGGCTGATACGACACGATCCGGAACGGTTGGCGCTCGCGGCCGCGGCGATCGACGACCGGGGCCTCCGTGAAGGTCCACGGAAAGTCGTTCACCAGACCCTGCGCGTCGACCTTGAAGTTGTCGGCCCGTCCCAGGCCGTTTCCCAGATCGCTGATGACGTGCCGGATGCCGGCGCCGTCGCGCTTCAGTCGATTGTTGTCCCAGCGCACGTCG
>JBGQLU010000035.1:0-28230 GCA_041500265.1 Acidobacteriota bacterium
CCGAGAGGGTCGCCGCCGATGCCCGGTCGCGCGTCCGCTCGGTCGTCGGAGAGAGATCGAGCGTGTTCGTCCAGCTGCGGGCGGTCGCGGACGACGCAGCTTCGATCCGTCAGCGCATCGCCGAGGCGGTCGCCATGGAGGCCATGCACGCCCACAACATCACGCTCCGCCGCGACGCCGGCGGCTATCACGCGGACCTCCATCTCGAGCTCCCCGGCCGCATGACGCTCGGCGACGCCCACGCCGTCGCCGACCGCGTGGAAGGCCGGATCCTGCGCGAGGTCCTGGAGGTCGGGCGGGTCGACATCCACCTCGAGCTGCACGACGAGGAGCCGGAGCCCGCCGATCCGCTCGACGCCTCGGCGCGGGCCGCGATCGAGGCGCGCGTGGCGGACCTGGCCGCGGGGGTCGTCGGGTCGGGCCGGGTGCACGACGTCCTGCTCCGGCGCACCCCGGCCGGCCTCTACCTGTCGTGCCACTGCTTCTTCCCCGCCGGGACGCCTTTGGCCCTGGCCCACGCGCAGACGGACCGGCTCGAGCTCGAGCTCCGCACGTCCCTCCCGGAGCTCATCCGCGTCGCGGTGCATGCCGAGCCCGAGGGCGCTCACGATTAGCCCCGGGGTCGCTATCGTCGACGTCGCGGTCGTGGGCGCCGGCGCGGCCGGTTTGATGGCGGCGATCCAGGCCGGACGGGCGGCGAAGGCCGGAGGCAGGGTTCCCGCGATCGTCGCGCTCGACGGAGCGACGACCCTCGGAGCGAAGATCCTGATCGCGGGGGGCGGGCGTTGCAACGTCACGCACGACGAGGTGAGCGAACGCGCGTTCGCCGGATCGACGCCGGCCTCGATCCGGAAGGTCCTCCGTCGCTTCGGCGTCGGGGAAACCATCGCCTTCTTCGAGGAGCTCGGCGTCGGGCTCAAGCGCGAGGAGACCGGAAAGCTCTTCCCCGAGACCGACCGCGCGCGGACCGTGCTGGACGCGCTGCTTCGTGCTGCGGGTGACGCCGGCGTGCGGATCCTGCATCCGTGGCGCGTGGAGACGATCCGTCGCGACGACGACGGCGTATTCGCCCTCTGCGGCCCCTCCGGCGAGCTTCGCGCGCGGCGGGTGATCCTCGCAACCGGAGGACGGAGTCTCCCGCGCTCGGGGAGCGACGGCCACGGCTACGCGATCGCCCGCTCGCTCGGCCACACGACGACCCGGTCCATCGTCCCCGCGCTCGTCCCCTTGGCGCTGGCCGATCGCTCGTTTCCGCGGCGTCTGTCCGGCGTGTCGTGCGACGTGCGCGCGGACGTGCGGAGCGCCTCGGGAAAGCGGCTCGGGAGCGCTTCGGGTCCGCTGCTGTGCACCCACATCGGCCTGTCGGGGCCGGCGATCCTCGACATCAGCCGGCATCTGATCCACGCGCGCCTCGAGGATCCGGGCGCGCACCTGACGATCGCGTGGCTAGTGGAGGGGGAATCGCCTCCCGCGGGCCGGCCGGTCGCGCGGTGGCTCAAGGACCTGCTGCCGGATCGACTCGCCGAGGCGCTCGTCGAGGAGGCGCGAGTCGACGGCAGGGAAACCGCCGACCGGCTTCCGCGCGAGGCGCGGCGCCGGCTCGCGTCGACCCTCACGGCCTGGCGCGCGCCCGTGACCGGAGATCTGGGCTTCTCGAAGGCCGAGGTCACCGCGGGCGGGGTCCCGCTGTCGGAGCTGAAGCTCGACACGATGGAATCCCGCGTCTGTCCGGGTCTGTACCTGTGCGGCGAGATCCTCGACGTGGACGGCCGGATCGGCGGGTACAACTTCCAGTGGGCCTGGGCTTCGGGCGCCGTCGCGGGCCGGGCTAGTCTTCGCGCTCCGGGGGGAGAATCCCGCTCGCCTCGAGATATCCGAAGCCGTGCTTCAGGGCGTACACCGCGCACTCCTTGATCTTTCGGAGCAGCGCGGTGGCCATCGGCCCCTCGCCCGCGCGCGTCGCGGCGCCGATGATCCTGGCGCCGTTCAGCGTCAGGAACTCGATCAGCTGCCCGACCTCGCCTGGGGCGACGAAAGCGCCGACGTCCCGCGGCTTCGACATCTCGAGCCTGAGAGAGTCCCTGATCTCCGGGTAGGTTTCGCAGGCTTCCGCGAAGAGCCGCCACGCGGGGCTCAGGCAGTCCGGAGCGAGAACGCCCGCGGCGCGGCAGATCGTCTCGAGGCCGTCGACGTCGAGGGCAATCCAGAAGGGCACGGCCTTCGCGTGCATCGCGGTCGCGCGCCAAGGAAGCTCGTGCGGCAGGACCTCGCGCGCCGGCCGAGGCGGTTCGTCGCCGTCCGCCCAGATCCGGTCCTCGCGCGCCGCGCGTCCGAGGTCGTGGATCTTCTTCAAGGAGCCGAGCAGATCGTTGCGATAGGTGAGGTCGGAGCCGAGGTCGGGGATCTCCGCCGGGTCGAGGCCGCCCGCCAGCACCGGGTCCAGCTTGGCGAGCTGGTCGCGCGCGATCTTCTCCGCGGCGTGCTCGCTCTCGGCGGCGGCGTAGAGCGTCACCACGTCGGCCACCCGCTCGGCGGAGCCCTCCGCGACGAAGAACGGCCTCCCGTCGAGGTGGAGGTCAGGATCGAGGTGCTTCGCCGCCAACCGCGCCACCTCGTCGGGGCGATAGTCCATGCGCTCGAGGTTCGTCCGAAGCCGCTGCCACAGATTCGAGGCCGGATCGGCCTTCGGCGCCTCGGCGGCGGCGGCGAAGTCTCGAAGCGCGATCGCGAAGCGCCGGGCGGCCCAGCCGTTCCGGCGCACGCGTGCCGCCGTTTGCAGGAACGATTCGGGGTTGACCTTCCGTCCCGCGGCGAGCGAGGCCGTCATCTCGTCGAAGAACGCGAGATCGACCGGGTGGAAGGAGACGACACCTCGCATCGACGTGGAGTCTAACAGCGCTTTCCGCCGAAACATGCCACCGGCGCGTCGCGTATGATGTCGCGCCGTCCGCTTGCCGAGCCCCACGAGTCCGGAGGTCCCGCCGATGCGTCGCTCGCTTTCCTCGGTCCTGCTCGTTCTGTCGATCACGTCGTCGTCGGCGGCTCCGAAGGGAAAGCCCGCGGTCGAGCCGAAGCCCGGGCCGGCAGCCCGGCCGGCGGTCGCGGAGTCGCTCCTCGCGGGTCTGAAGGCTCGATCGATCGGTCCGGCGGTCATGGGAGGGCGGGTGTCGGCGATCGCGCTCGATCCGAAGGACCCGGCCACGTTCTACGTCGGCCTGGGGACCGGCGGCCTGATGAAGACGACCAACGCCGGGGCCTCCTTCTCGGCGATCTTCGAGAAGGAGCGGGTCGCGGCGATCGGTGCCGTGGCCGTCGCGCCCTCCGATCCCAAGGTGATCTGGGCCGGCACGGGGGAGGCCAACGACCGCAACAGCTCGTCGTGGGGGAACGGCGTCTATCGCAGCGAGGACGGAGGCGAGACCTGGGCGCGCGTCGGGCTCGAATCGAGCAAGGCGATCCCGCGAATCGTGGTGCACCCCTCCGATCCCAGGACCGCCTGGGTCGCGGTGATGGGAGACCTCTGGACGCCCGGCCCGGGCCGCGGCCTGTACAAGACGACCGACGCCGGGAAAACCTGGTCGCGCGTTCTGGCGGCGCCGGCGCCGTACGACGATCGCGTGGGCTGCGGCGACGTGGCGATCGATCCGGGAAACCCGAGTGTCCTCTATGCCGTGCTCTACGCGCGGAGGCGCACGCCGTGGTCGTTCGCGTACGGCCCGGACGCCGCCGACGGCAAAGACCTCGGCGGGATCTTCAAGAGCGTGGACGGCGGGACGACCTGGACCAAGCTCGAGAGGGGGCTCCCGAAGATGACGGGCCGGATCGGCCTCGACGTCCACAGGAAGAACCCGAGGATCGTGGTCGCGGTGGTTCAGTCCGACGCGGACGGGGCCGCCGGGGGGTTCAACGTTCGGTCCAAGTCCGGAGGTGTCTTCCGCTCCGAAGATGCCGGCGCCACCTGGAAGCGCGTCAGCCCGCTCGACCCGCGGCCGTTCTACTTCAGCCAGATCCGCATCGATCCGGAGAACGACAAGCGCGTCTACGTGCTCGGGTTCCTGCTGCACGTCTCGGACGACGGCGGAACGACGTTCCGCGAGGATGCGTTCAAGAAGCTCCATCCCGACTGCCATGCGTTGGTGGTGGACCCCGGGAAGCCCGATCGCCTGATCCTCGGAACCGACGGGGGTGTGTACCAGACGTTCGACGCGGGGAAGACCTGGGATTTCCAGAACCGCTTCGCCGCCGGGGAGTTCTACCGGATCAACGTGGACATGAGCTCGCCGTACAGGATCTGCGGGGGATTGCAGGACAACCTGACGTGGGCGGGCCCCTCGAGAACCTACTCGAAGGAAGGGATCGCGAATTCGGATTGGACGAGCCTCGGGGGCGGGGACGGCTTTTCGTGCGTGTTCGATCCGGAGGACCCGAATCTCGTCTATGCGGAGTCGCAGGAAGCGGATTTCCAGCGAACCAATCTCGCGACCGGCGAGATCAAGGGGCTCAAGCCGCAACCGAACGAGGGCCAGGAAGGGTACCGGTTCAACTGGAACTCCCCGCTGATCGGCAGCGCGCACGACCGATCGGTTCTCTACCTCGCCGGGAACCGGGTCTTCAAGCTCACCGGGAAGGGGGAGAAGTGGGCCGCGATCAGCCCCGACCTCTCCGCCAGGATCCCGGACCGCATCCTCACGGTGGGGAGCGGAGCGGAGACCTACGGCGTCGTCTACACGCTCGCGGAATCTCCCGTCAAGAAGGGGATGCTGTGGGCGGGGACCGACGACGGAAAGGTCTGGGTGACGGAGGACGACGGCGGGCGATGGACCGATCTGACGGCGAACCTTCCGGCGGCGGCGAAGGGGGAGTGGATCTCGCGCATTGAACCGGGGCACGCCGAGGCGCCGGTCGCCTACCTCGCGATCGACGGCCATCGGTCGGGGAAATTCGCCCCGCTCGCGTGGCGCACCGGCGACCGTGGCGCGACCTGGGTTTCGGTCTCCGGCGATCTTCCGGCCGACCAGCCGGTCAAGGTCGTCCGGGAGGATCCGTTCAACCCGGAGGTTCTGTATGCGGGAACCGAGTTCGCCCTCTACGTCAGCCTCGATCGTGGATCTCACTGGGTGAAGCTCGGCGGGCTTCCGACCGTCGCCGTGGACGACATTCTCGTCCATCCGCGCGAGCGCGACCTCGTCGTCGCGACCCACGGGCGCAGCCTCTACGTGCTCGATGACGTCCGGGCGCTCGAGGAGCTGACCGGCGAGATCCGTGCGGCCGACGCGCACCTGTTCACCATCCGACCGGCGTTCGGGAGGTACCTGCTTCCCGGGTGGGAGGACAGCTCGGGGACGACGCGCTTCCGCGGCGCGAACCCATCGGATGGCGCGATCATGACCTTCTGGGCGAAGGAGTCGTCGTCCGAGCCTGTGAAGATCGAGATCAAGAACGCGCAAGGACAGACGGTCGCCAACCTCACCGCCGCCGCCCTTCCGGGCCTGAGCCGGATCGCCTGGGACTTGAAGCCGACGAAGGACGTGCTGACCGAGTACGGCAGCGAAGGGGCGCTGTTCGTCCGCGCGGGGACCTACGAGGCGACGCTGACGTGCGGAAAGACGAAGTCCACGCAGAAGTTCGAGGTGTCGATCGCGCCGGGGATCGAAACGCGGTGAGGCCGAGGTAGCATCGGGGAGCCGCTTCGCCGGGAGAACCGAGATGGACGCTCGCGCGCTCTGGGATCGCTACCGTGCCTGGCTCTTCGACGAGCCGGCGGCCGGGTTCAGGCTCGACGTCAGCCGCATGGACCTGCCGGACGACGCCGACGTCCGCTTGCAGGGGGCGTTCGCCTCCGCCTTCGATGCGATGGCGTCGCTCGAGAAGGGCGCGATCGCGAACCCCGACGAAGCTCGGATGGTCGGACACTACTGGCTGCGCGCCCCCGACCTCGCGCCGAACGCCGAGATCGCGGGTGCGATCCGCGAGACGTTGACCCGTGTGCTCGCCTTCGCGGACGGCGTCCATCAGGGCAAGATCCGGCCCGACGAGGCCGAGCGATTCACCGACCTGATCACGATCGGGATCGGGGGCTCGGCGCTCGGGCCCGAGTTCGTCGCGGAGGCCCTGGGAGGGGAGGCCGACCGCCTTCGCCCGCACTTCCTCGACAACACCGACCCGGACGGGTTCGACCGGTTGTTCACCAGGCTGGGGGGACGCCTCACGTCGACGCTGACGGTTGTCATCTCGAAGTCGGGGGGCACACCCGAGACGCGCAACGGGATGCTCGAAGCGGCGGCCGCGTACGGTCGCCTCGGGCTGAAGCTGGGCCCGCACGCGGTCGCGGTGACGCAGCAGGGGAGCCAGCTCGATCGATTCTCGCAGGACAACGGATTCCTCGACCGCTTCCCGATGTGGGACTGGGTGGGGGGACGGACCTCGGAGATGTCGGCGGTCGGCCTCCTGCCGGCGGCGCTTCAGGGAATCGACGTCAAGGGGCTGCTGGACGGCGCGGCCGCGATGGACCGTCTGACGCGCGAGCGGAGCGTGCGCCGGAATCCGGCCGCCCTGTTGACGCTCGCCTGGCACCACGCAGGAGGTGGGCGGGGGTCCAAGGACATGGTCATCCTTCCCTACAAGGACCGGCTCGCGCTCTTCTCGCGCTACCTGCAGCAGCTGGTCATGGAATCGCTGGGGAAGGAGAAGGACCTCGACGGCAAGGTCGTCCACCAAGGGATCGCGGTCTACGGGAACAAGGGATCGACCGATCAGCACGCCTACCTGCAGCAGCTGCGCGAAGGGGTCCCGAACTTCTTCGCGACGTTCATCGAGGTGTCGAAGGACCGCGACGGCGACGACGCGGAGGTCGAGATCGAGCCCGGCGTGACTTCCGGCGACTTTCTCTCCGGGTTCTTGCAGGGGACGCGCCGCGCGCTCCACGAGAACGGGCGCGGCTCGATCACGATCACGGTTCCCGACGCCGGCCCCCGCTCGGTCGGCCTGCTGATCGCGCTCTACGAGCGTGCGGTCGGCCTCTACGCCTCGCTCGTCCACGTCAACGCCTACCACCAGCCCGGCGTCGAGGCGGGGAAGAAGGCCGCCGCGACCGTGCTCGCGCTCCAGAAGAATCTCGTGGCCGCGCTCCAGGCGCGCGGGAGCGCAGGCGGCACCTGCGAGGAGCTGGCGAAGGACGCCGGTGCCGCCTCCGAGGTCGAGACCGCGTTCAAGATCCTCGAGCACCTCGCCGCGAATCCACGGCGTGGCGTCGCGAAGAGCGCCGGCAAGACGCCGTTCGATGCGGTGTACCGGTGGGGGCGATAGTCCGCCGTGCGACGCCGGCCGGCTCGCCGCTCCGACGTGCCCGCCCACGCCAGGCGGCTCTTGGAGGTGCCGAACGTCGGCCCGGCGACGGTCCGCGATCTCCTGAAGCTGGGGATCTCGGAGCCCGAGGAGCTTGCGGGACGGAACCCCGAAAAGATGTACGAGGCGCTGTGCAAGATCGACGGCGTCCGCCACGACCCCTGCCTCCTCGACGTCTTCACCGCCGCCGTGTCTTACGGGAACGGCGAGCCGGCCCGTCCGTGGTGGGCGTTTACGCCGGAGCGGAAGGCTCGCGGTCCCGCGAAGTAAGTCCGCGCGCCCCCGCCGTCATTCGCCGTATCATCCGCGCCCATGCCTCTCCAGCGCGCCCGGTCCCTCCTGCTCGGATGTTTCTTCGTCTCGGGGTTCACGGCGCTGCTCTATCAGACCGTGTGGATGAGGCTGGCGCTGGCGAAGTTCGGCGTCAACACCTCGGTCGTCGCCACCGTGCTCGCGGTCTTCATGCTGGGGCTCGCGGTGGGGAGCTTCGGGGCGGGCTGGGCGCTTCCCCGGCTCGAGGCGCGCTTCGGGATCGGCCCCTTGCGCGCGTACGGCCTTGCGGAGCTCGCGATCGGAGTCGGGGGGATCGCCGTGCCGTTCCTGCTCGGGGCCGGGCGGGACATGCTCCTTTCGCTCGGGCCGGCGTCGAGTGTTGCGTACACGGCGACGAGCGCGGTCGTCCTGGGAGCCATCCTTCTGCCCTTCTGCGTGGCGATGGGGCTGACGTTCCCGAGCGCCGTCTCGTTCCTCGCACGCGCCGGTGCCACCGGCAAGGGGCGCGATCCGTTCAGCGCCCTCTACCTTGCCAACGTCGCGGGCGCGTTCCTGGGCGCCGTGGTGACTCCGCTGGCGCTGATCGAGCTGTTCGGATTCCGTGCAACCTCGCTCGGCGCGGCGGTGGGCAACGCCGCGATCGCGGCGTTCGCCCTGACCGCCTTCCGCGGCGTCGCGTCAGCGCCGACCTGGGGCGTGACGGCGCGGCCCGCGAACCCCTCCGATCCGGACTCGCGCGCCCGGCGCCTGGCGCTGCTCGTCACCGGGTTCTCGACGATGGGACTCGAGGTCGTCTGGACGAGGATCTACCCGACCGTGATCGGGACGTTCGTCTACTCGTTTGCGACGATCGTCGCGAGCTACCTTCTCGCGACCACCGCCGGCTCGGCCCTCTACCGCCGGTACCGGGCACGGCCGTTCGCGGGCCGTATCGGCACGGTCTGGCCTTGGTTGGCCGCGGCGTCGATCCTGCCCCTCTTCTCGGCTTCGATCACCTTCCGGGTCCTCCACCCCTTCGCGCGAGTCGTGCTCGGGCTCGTCCCGTTCTGCGGGCTGCTCGGCTTCCTGACCCCCGCGCTGATCGATCGAGAGGCCGGCGACGACCCGGCGGCGGTGGGCCGCGCGTACGCGATCAACCTCCTCGGCTGCCTGCTCGGACCGCTCGTCGCCGGGTTCGTGCTCCTCCCCGAGGTCGGGGCCCGAGGGGCCACGCTGGCGCTCGTGATTCCGCTCTTCGCGATGCTCCTGGCCGGGCCGCTCCGGCGCGGGTCGGGGTGGGTAGCCCCTCTGGCGGCGATCGCGGCCGGCGGGGTCCTCTGGTCTCAGACGACCCTCTTCGAGGAGCAGTTTCCTAAGGTCCAGGTGCGCCACGATCACGTCGCGACCGTCGTGGCCGCCAATGATGGCGTCAAGAAGCACCTCTTCGTGAACGGGGTCGGCATGACCGAGCTGACGACGATCACCAAGATGATGGCCCACTTCCCCGCAGCGCATCTGACGCGGGCCCCGGACGTCCGGCTCGACACCCTCGTGATTTGCTTCGGGATGGGGACCAGCTTCCGCTCCCTCGCGTCCTGGGGGGCGAACGTCACCGCCGCCGAGCTCGTTCCCTCGGTCGACGCGATGTTCGGCTACTACTTCCCGGACGGCCCCGCGCTCTTTCGCGAGACGGGGAGGAGCCTGCGCGTCGTGCACGACGACGGGCGCCGGTTCCTCGACAGGACCACCGACCGGTTCGACATCATCACCATCGATCCGCCTCCTCCCGTCGAGGCAGCCGGGAGCAGCCTCCTCTACTCCAAGGAGTTCTACCGCAGCGCGCGGCGGGCGTTGAAGCCCGGCGGGATTCTCCAAACGTGGCTTCCCGGCGGAGACCGCGCGACCGTGGCCGGCGTCGTCCTCGCCGCGTTCGAGTCGTTCCCTCACGTGAGGGTGTTCGCCTCGATCGGCGGGTTCGGCTACCACGTTCTCGCCTCGGAGGCGCCGATCCCCCGGCTCGACGCCGGCGAGCTGCTCGCGCGCATGCCGGACGCCGCCGTCCGGGACATGACCGAGTGGATCCATGCCCCTCCCGTGCAATTCTTCGAGCGGATGCTGGACAAGGAGTTCGCACTCGACGCCTTCGTCCCCGGGCTCCGCCAGGACGGGTTGCGAGCGATCGTCGACGATCATCCGGTCAACGAGTTCTTCCTTCTCCGCCGATTTGCCGGCGCCCCCGGCGCGCGGGCTAGCGCGGGGTTGCCAGGTACTCCGGGCGCAGCCGCCCCCCGGTGACCGGCCAGAAGACGTCCGGGCGCTCGAAGAGCCGGCCGCGAATCTCGTAGGATTCCAGGATCGTCTTGCTGTAACGGCCGTCCGATTCGATGAGGACCGCCGAGAACCGGCGCTCCGCGAGAGCGCGGCGGAGCTCGCCCGTGAGGTCGCGCCCGGCGGGACCGCGGTCATCGAGGAAGACGTTGTCCATCGCCAGCGTGTGCGCGCTGCTCCGCTTCCCCGCGAGCCGCGCCAGGTAGCCGTGGTGCGGCACGAAGACCTCGCCGGGGATCGCGGCGAGCCGCGCGACCAGGGCCGTTCCCGCCTCCCGGTCCGCGGGCGAGGGGAGGTGCCGCGACGGATCGTAGGCGAGCAGCGCGAACTGGCCCAAGAGGACGAGATCGATCGCGAGGGCGGCCGCCCCGAACCGGCGCGCCTCGTGCCAGCCGAGCGCCGCGAGAATCGACACCGTCGCGAAGACCGGAAGCAGGTTGTTGACCTCCGCCCCCACGACGTTCCGGACCGACCACGAGCTCACCAGCATCCCCAGGGCCAGGACCGGGAAGAAGAGCCGGACGCGCCCCGAATCCGAGCGGAGGCGCGTCACGACCGAGAAGACGGCCGGCAGGAGCGCCAACGGGATGGCCGGGATCAGATCCCGCGTCCAGAAAAGGGTCAATCCGCCCGGCAAGCGCGGATGGTGCGCGGGGAGGGTGGCGCAGTAGTACCAGAACCATCCGCCGGTCGCGGCATCGAGTGCGACGATTCCTCCGCCGGCCACGAGCGCGATCGCCGCGGTGAGCCAGCCCGCCCGGCGTGGATCGTCGTAGACCTGATAGGCCACGAGCGGGATCACGACGACGAGCGCCGACTGTTTCGTGAGGCACGCGGCGCCCAGGAGGACGCCCGCGAGCACCGCCCCGCCGCGACCGCGCGCGTGCCGCAGCGCGAACGCCCCCGTGAGAAGGACGAGAAGGTAGAAGGAATCGAGGCGGGCCAGATCGAACCATCCCCCCGCGCGATCGTAGAGCGCGGCGAAGAGGCCGGCGGCCGCCGCTCCGGGCGCGCGCGCACCCGACTCGCGGCGGACCAGCTCGAAGAGGAGCGCGAAGACGCCGAGCGACGAGACGAACGACAGCAGCCTCAGCGGAAAGAACCCCGCCCCCACGACCGAGGAGACCGCGGCCGCCGCCGCGTAGTAGAGGGGCGGATACAGGTAGGAGACGAACTCGAGCGAGGGCTTCGCATACAGGGGCCGGCCCCCCAGGACTCGCCCCACATGGTCCACCATGCCTCCCTCCATCCATTCGAGCTCGAAGGGGTAACGCATGCGGAGGATCGCGATCCCCGCGTACAGGACGGCGTAGGCCGCGCCGCAGGCGAGGACGAGGGCCGTCGCGAGGCGCCGCGGCATCTAGCCGGACCTTCGAAAGGCCGACGCCTTGACGAGAAGCCAGACTCGCGAGCCGACGGCGAGCGCGAGCTCCCGCGCGGCGCCCCGCGTGATCCGGACGCGAATCGCGACCGGGGTCGCGACCACGACGTCGACCGCCCCGTCGCCGCCGTCGATCGAGACGACCGTGCCGGGGATCACGTTCCGCGCGCTCGTGCCCCGGACCTCGCTCATCGCGAGGACCGGCTCTTCGGCCGGAAGGGAGAGCACCACCGGCGAGCCGGGCGCGCGGCCGAGCGCCGGGACCGCGACGACCGTCCCCCCGAGATCGACGCGCGCGCCGTCGGGGCCGTCCTCGACCACCGTGCCGCGGAGCCAGTTCGTCGAGCCGCCGGCTGACGCCTCGCCGCCGGGAGCCAGAAGCGCGGACGGAAGGCCCGACGCCGACACGCGTCCGTCCTTCAGGAGGACCATCGCGTCCCCCAGCCGGAGAGCCTCGGCGGGGTCGTGGGTCACGTGCACGAACGGGATCGGCGAGTCGCGGCGGAGGTCGAGGAGGAGACCGCAGAGCGCCCCGCGGGACGCGTGATCGAGGGAGGCGAACGGCTCGTCGAGCAGCAGCGCCTGGGGCTCCGCCGCCAGCGCCCGGGCGAACGCCACCCGCTGCCGTTCTCCCCCCGAGAGGTCGCGCGGCTTGCGTCTCGCGAGGCCGGCGGCGCCGACGCGCTCGAGCCAGAGGTCGGCCGTCCGCGCGCGGTCACCGTCTCGCGCTCCGAACATGACGTTCTGCCGCGCGTCGAGGTGCGGGAAGAGGAGACCCTCCTGGAAGACGATTCCGATCCGGCGCTCGTGGATCGGAAGGTCGATCGCGGCCTCCGCGTCGAAGACGACGCGCTCTCCGACCGCCACGCGTCCCCGGGCGGGACGGGTTGCGCCGAGGATCGCATGGAGGAACGTCGTTTTCCCCGCTCCCGAGGGTCCGAAGAGAACGGTGATTCCGGGCTCCGCGCGGATCTCCGCGTCGAGCGCGAACCCGCGGGAGAGCGCGACCCGGGCGGATAGGGCCGTCAACGCGGCCGTCCGAGCCGGCCGACCAGCAGCAGCACGACCACCGAGACGCCGGTCAGAAGAAGGCACAGCAACAAGGCCGCGCGGCTCTCGCCGAGCATCGCGGCCTCGTAGACCGCCAGAGGGAGCGTCTGCGTCCGGCCCGGGATGTTCCCCGCGAGCATGAGCGTCGCGCCGAACTCCCCCAGGGCGCGCGCGAACGCCAGCGCGATTCCGGCCGCGAGCCCTCGCCGGGCCAGCGGGATCTCGACGGCGAGCAGCGTGCGGGACGGAGAGGCACCGAGGCTGGCCGCCGCGATCGCGTACCGCGCGTCGGTGTCGTCGAACGCCACCCGCGCCGCCCGATGCATCAGCGGGAAGGCCATCACCGCGGCGGCGATGGCGCACGCGCCGAACGTGAAGGGGATCGTGAGGCCGGTCGCCGCGCGGAGCGGACCCCCGAGCCAGCCGTGACGCCCCAGGAGGACCAGAAGCCCGTAACCGGTCACGGTGGGCGGGAGGACGAGCGGTAGCGTCAACAGCGCGTCCACGATTTCGCGCCCTCGAAACGCCCGGCGAGCCAGAAGGCGCCCGGTCGCCGCGCCGGCGACGGCGACGACCGTGGTCGCGACGGCGGCGACCGCGATCGAGAGGCCGAGCGCCGCAGCGATCAACGGGGCGGGGGGGGACCGAACCCTTGCTTGGCGAAAATCGCGCGGCCGGCGCCTTCGGTCAGGAAGCGGAGGAACGCCTCGGCCCGTGGGGCGTCCTTCTCGCGGCGGACGAGCGCGGCTTCGTAGACGATCGGATCGTGGAGCGCCTCCGGCACCTCCGGACCGAGCGCGACCTTGTCTCCGGCGAGCTTCGCCTCGGTCGCGTACACGAGCGCCGCATCGACCTCGCCGCGGACGACCTCGTCCAGGACCTGACGGACGTTCTCGGCCGGGATCAGGCGCCGCTCCAGCCGGGGGAGGAGGCCGCGGGCCTTGAGTGCTTCTGCGGCGTACCGTCCGGCAGGGACGGTCTTCGGGTTCCCGATCGCGATCTTCTCGAACCGCGGGTCGTCGAGGCCGTCGAGACTCTCCGGGGGAGCGAGATCCTTCCTGACGATCACGACCAGACGGTTCGTCGCCAGCGCCACCCGCGTCCCCGGGATCAGGCGCCCGCTCTTGGCGAGCCGGTCGAGCTCCGCCGGGGACGCGGAGACGAAGAGGTCGAAGGGCGCCCCGTTCTCGACCTGCGCCAGGAGCACGCCGGAGGCGGCGCCCTGGACGGTGATCGCCTCGCCCGGCTCCGCGACGCCGAAGGCGGCGGCCGCTTCCTCGAGGGGGGCCTTCAAGCTGATGGCGGAGGCGACCAGCACGGCGAGGGCGACGGGGATCACGCGGCCCCCAGCTCTTCCATGAGATACACCGCGGCCTCGTTCCCCTTGTAGAAGTTGTCGAGATCGAGCTTCTCGTTCGGAGCGTGGAGGTTGTCGTCGTGGAGCCCGATCCCCATCAAGACCGCCGGGACCTTGAGCATCCGGTCGAACGCCGCGACGACGGGGATCGATCCTCCCTCGCGGGTGAAGACGGGAGACTTTCCGAAGGCGCGCCGGACCGCTTTCGAGGCGGCTTGTAGCGCGAGGTGGTCGGTCGGCGCGAGCCATCCCTCGCCGTGATGGAGGTGGGTCACCTTCACGTCGACCGACTTCGGCGCGATCTTCTTCACGAAGCGCTCGAGCTTGAGGAACACCTCTCTCGTCGTCTGGTCGGGGACCAGGCGCATCGAGATCTTCGCGTGGGCCTCGGCCGGGATGACGGTCTTGGCCCCTTCCCCGGTGAACCCGCCCCAGATCCCGTTCACCTCGAGGGTCGGGCGCGCCCAGATCCTCTCGAGCGTCGTGAACCCGGCCTCGCCGAACAGCTGCTTGGCGCCGATCGACGCCCTGAACTTGGCGTCCGAGTGCGGCAGCGTCGCGAACGCCTTCCGCTCGGCGGCGGTCAGCTTCTTGACCTTGTCGTAGAAGCCGGGAACCTTGACCTTCCCCTTCGCGTCCTTGAGCTGCGCCACGATGTGGGCGAGCGCGAAGGCCGGGTTGATCACGGCGCCGCCGAAGGTTCCCGAGTGCAGGTCGCGCGCCGTTCCCCGCACGTCGATCTGGACGTACGAAAGCCCCCGAAGCCCGTGCGTGATCGAGGGCGTCTTCTTGTCGAACATCGCGGTGTCCGAGACGACGACCGCGTCGCATGAAAGGAGATCCTTGTGCGCGGCGATGAACGGCTCGAGGTTTCCCGACCCGATCTCCTCCTCCCCCTCGATGAGGAACTTCACGTTGACCGGACAGGTGCCCGAGGTCTTGAGGTGCGCCTCGAAGGCGTTCACGTGGATGATGAATTGCCCCTTGTCGTCGCAGGCCCCACGCGCGTAGATCCTCCCGTCGCGGATCGTCGGCTCGAACGGCGGGGAGGTCCACAGCTCGAGGGGATCGGCCGGCTGCACGTCGTAATGCCCGTACACGAGAATCGTCGGCTTCCCCGGGGCTCCCAACCATTCCCCGTAGACGATCGGGTGGCGCTCGGTCGAGTGGACCTCGGCCTTCGTACACCCGGCGCGTAGAAGTCGCGCCTTCACCCACTCCGCGGCCCGCTTCACGTCCCCCGCGCGCTCGGGGTCGGTCGATACCGACGCGATGCGCAGGATGTCCTTCAGCTCGTCGAGGTGGCGTGACTGGTTGGCGCGGACGAAATCGGCTGCGACGCTCATGGCGGGGTGGGCCTCCGAGAGGGAATCCGGGGCCGAGAATTGTAGCCCGGCCCGCGGGAAAAAGTCCGCGGAAAGCCCGCTCGTCGCCGAAGCGCGGTTGACGCCGGGACGGGGCTCCCTTAGGCTCCGCCCGGCCGAAGGTGTTCCCCGTCCAAGCGTTTGGAGATCGCGTGATGAGCCAAGGCGTGCCTTCCGGCGGCAGCGAAAAGGCGTTCAAGCCCTACATCCCGGCCGACCAATCCCCCGCGGAGTTCACCCCCCGGGCGGTCCTGCTGGGGATCTTCTTCGGCCTCTTCTTCGGCGCGGTGACGGTCTACCTCGCGCTCAAGGTCGGATTGACGGTCAGCGCCTCGATCCCGATCGCGGTGCTCTCGATCGTGATCTTCAAGATGGTCGGCGGCTCCTCGATCCTCGAGAACAACATCGTCCAGACCACGGGGAGCGCCGGGGAGTCGATCGCCGCCGGAGTCGTGTTCACGCTCCCGGCGCTCGTCTTCTTGGGCTTCGACCCGAGCTACTGGCGGATCGTCGGCATCGCGCTCGCCGGGGGATGGCTGGGCGTCCTCTTCATGATCCCGCTCCGCCGCTACCTGATCGTTCGCGAGCACGGGAATCTGAAGTACCCCGAAGGGACCGCGTGCGCCGAGGTCCTGATCGCGGGGGAGCGCGGCGGCAAGATGGGGATGCGCGTCCTTCAGGGGCTGGGCTTGGGCTTCGTCTACGCCTGGGTCATGAAGGTCTTCGGCTTCTGGACCACCAACCCCGAGTACGACTTCTCGAAGAAGGTCTACAACGGCGGCTCGGTGTCGGCGGAGATCTCTCCCGAGCTTCTCGGCGTGGGCTACATCATCGGCTACCGGATCTCGGGGATCATGGTGGCCGGCGGCGTGCTCGCCTACCTCGTCTTCATCCCTCTGATCAAGCTCTTCGGCGACTACATGGCTCCCGGGATCAAGATCTTCCCCGGCACCATACCGATCGCCGACATGGATCCGGGTGCGGTGCGCGGCGCCTACGTCCGTTACATCGGCGCCGGGGCGGTCGCCATGGGGGGAATCCTGAACGTCATCCGCGCGATGCCGGTCATCGTCGACTCCCTCAAGGCGAGCTTCCGTGAGATGCGGGGTGGAGACACCGCGGCGGCGGCCTCCCGCCTTCGAACCGACCGCGACATGCCGATCACGATCGTCGCGGGTGGATCCCTCGCGGTGATCGCGTTCCTCTGGGTGATGCTCCAGTTCTTCATGAATCCGGCCCATGCGGGAGCGAATTTCGCCGCCGCGGTGTTGATGGTGATCTTCGGCTTCCTCTTCGTGACGGTCTCGTCGCGCCTCGTCGGCGAGATCGGCTCGTCGTCGAATCCGATCTCCGGGATGACGATCGCGACCCTCATGGCCACCTGCCTCATCTTCCTCGCGGTGGGATGGACCGGCGGAGCGTACGCCGCGGTCGCCCTGTCGATCGGCGCCGTGGTCTGCATCGGCTCCGCCAACGCGGGGGCGACGTCGCAGGACCTGAAGACCGGCTACCTCCTCGGGGCCACCCCGGCGCGGCAGCAGATCGGCCTGATGCTCGGGGTGACCTTCTCGACCCTGATCATCGGATTGACGATGTCGTTCATGGACCTCGCGTACACCCACACCGTCACCGCCGCGTCCAAGTCGATCGACTACACCTTCGCGGACGCCGACGTCGCGGGACTGGCTCCCCTGAACGCCGCCCAGCTCAAGGCGCTCCGCACGAAGACCGCGGATGAGCGGACGGCGATCGACGGATTCGTCGCGTCCGGCCAGGCCCTCGCCGGCAAGTCGCTCATCGGATCGAAGGAGCTTCCCGACGGCATGTATCTGGTCGGGGCGACGGACCACAAGGTCCACTTCGTGGTCGAGCGCGGCATCGGGAGCGCGGCGCTTCCGGCCCCCCAAGGCCAGCTGATGGCGACCGTCATCAACGGGATCCTGACGCAGAGGCTCCCCTGGAACTTGATCTTCCTCGGGATCTTCAGCGCCTTGACGCTGGAATTGTGCGGCATCAAGTCGCTCCCCTTCGCCGTCGGCGTCTATCTCCCGCTGTCGACCACGAGCCCGATCTTCATCGGAGGCCTCGTCAAGAAATTCGTGGACTGGAAGACGGGTGCCAAGGACGAAGACGAATCCGAGGCCTCGAGCGGCATGCTGTACAGTTCGGGTCTGATCGCCGGCGGCGCCCTGGCGGGCCTCGCCGTCGCCGTGGTCGCGATGGCGAATTCGACGGAGGCGATGGATCTCGGGGCGAAAATGTGGAAGGCCGGGGCGCGCGACGGCGCCTGGGGCCAGATCGTCGCGGTGATCGCGTTCACGCTCTTGGCTTACAGCTTGTTCCGTGTCGGAACCAAGAAGGAGGACCTCGGATGACCAATCGATTCGGTACGCTCGCGGCGGCGGCCCTGGCGGCGCTCACGTTCACGGGCTCTGCGTTGGCGAAGGACCCGCCGATCAAGCAGGTGATCGACGCGGGGCACCAGCGCTTCGTCCAGGGCTTCAAGCAAGGGGATGCCAAGATGGTCGCCTCGGTCTACGCCGAGGGGGCCGCGTTGCTCCCGCCCAACGATCATCGCCTCGAAGGACGAGCCGCGATCGAGCAGGACGCCGCCAAGATGGGAAAGGTCAACTTCGAGATCACGACGACCGAGGCGAAGCAGCTCGAGGGGACCGCCTGGGCCTCGGGCGTCTACAAGATCCTGGCCGCCGACGGGAAGATCGTGGACATGGGCAAGTGGATGGAGGTCTGGACGCAGACCAACGGCGGCTGGAAGATCTGGCGGGACATCTGGAACAGCGACAACCCCGCGGCCCCGCCCAAGAGCTGAACTAGCCGCCTACGGCGCAGCGCGGTGCGGTGCTAGGTTGCGCCCCATGCCGGTCCTCATCACGCCGGAACGCCCCGATACGGCCGACGCGCGAGCCCTGATCGACGAGCTCGAAGCGCACCTCGAGCGGGTGTACCCGCGTGAGAGCCGTCACGGGTACAGCGTGGACAAGCTGATCGCCGAGGGCGTGGCGTTCTTCGTGATCCGTCAAGACGGAACGCCGGCCGGTTGCGGCGGCATCCAGCTGTACGGCGCCGAGTACGGAGAGCTCAAGCGGATGTACGTGCGTCCGCAGTTCCGCGGCTTGGGGCTGGCCAAGGCGATGCTCGATCGCCTGGCCGACCACGCGCGGGATCGGGGGGTCGGGTTGTTGCGGCTCGAGACCGGCATTCATCAGACCGCCGCCATCGGACTCTACGAGCGGGCCGGGTTTCGCCCGATTCCGCCGTTCGGCGAGTACAGGGCCGACCCGCTCAGCAGGTTTTTCGAGCTGCGCATCGTCATGCCCGGATGATGAGGATTCGCCCCGCGGTCCTGAGCGAAGTCCCGTCTCTCAACGAGCTCGTGACGGCGTCCGCGCGGGAGCTCAGCCGGGGGTACTACACCCCCAGCGAGATCGAGTTGCTGATACGGTACGTCTTCGGCGTGGACACGCAGTTGTTGATCGACGAGACGTACTACGCGGTGGAGCGCGACGGTCGCGTCGTGGCCTGCGGAGGCTGGAGCGGTCGGCGCACGCTATTCGGCGGGGACCAGGCGAAGGACGGGATCGACCCGCCCCTCGATCCGGCGCGGGATCCGGCTCGCATCCGCGCCTTCTTCGTCCACCCGAAGGCGGCGCGGCAGGGCCTCGGCCACCGGCTCCTCGCGCACTGCGAGGCCGCGGCGCGCGCCGCCGGATTCCGGCGCGCCGAGCTCATGTCCACGCTTCCCGGCGAGCCGTTCTATCGCGCCAACGGGTACGAAGCGCTCGAAGCGGTCCGGCACGTTCTTCCCGGCGGTGAAACCGTGGCGTTCATTCGGATGGCGCGAACGCTCGGCGCGGACATCGGCCGGACATGATCGCGACCGCGCACCTCGAGCTCGTCCCCGCCTCATCCGAAATGATCGAGGCCGCTCTCGATGGGCCGACTTCGCTCGCTGCCGCTCTGCGCGCGTCCGTGCCCCCGACGTGGCCGCCCGAATACCTCGACGCGCCGGCGCTCCGCTACACGCTCGACCGCTTGGCGCAGGGGCCGGAACAGGCGGGCTGGTGGCTCTACTTCGTCGTGCTTTCCGCTGGACCCCCGGGCCGCACGTTGATCGGCAGCGCCGGCTACAAGGGGCCCCCCACCGCGGATGGCACGGTGGAGGTGGGTTACGGGATCGTGAGCGATCACCGCCGCCGTGGCTACGCCTCCGAGGTGACGCGAGGGCTTCTCGCGAACGCGTTCGCCCTCCCCGGCATCCGGCGCGCCATCGCGGAGACCCTTCCCGATCTCTTGCCGTCGATCGGAGTTCTCCACGCCTGCGGGTTTCTGCTGGAAGGTGAAGGATCGGAGCCCGGCGTCATTCGGTTCGAGCTGACACGCGCCCGCTTCGAGGCGGGGAGGGCATCGTCGTGAAGGTCGTGCTCTTCGGCGCCACCGGCATGGTGGGGGCCGGCGTCCTGCAGGAGTGCCTCGCCGACCCTCGCGTCGAAGCGGTGCTCGTCATCGGGCGCAGCAGCTGTGGGATTGCCGACCCGAAGCTCCAGGAGATTCTCCAAGCGGACTTCTTCGACCTCACGGCGATCGTCCCGCGGCTCGCGGGGATCGATGCGTGCTTCTTCTGCTTGGGGGTTTCGTCGGCCGGCATGGCGGAGGCGGAGTACCGCCGCCTGACCTACGACCTGACGCTCGCCGCGGCGAAGGCGATGCTCGCGGGAGCCGGCCGGCCGGTCTTCTGCTACGTCTCGGGCGCGGGGACGGATTCGACCGAGCACGGCCGGATGATGTGGGCTCGCGTGAAGGGAGCGACCGAGAATGCGCTGTTGAAGCTGCCATTCCGCGCAGCGTTCATGTTCCGCCCCGGGTACATCCAGCCTCTCCGAGGAATTAGGTCGAAGACGCGCCTGTACCAGGCGGTCTACGACGTCGTGGGGCCGCTCTACCCGCTCCTCCGGCGGATCGCACCCCGCTTCGTCACCACCACCACGGCCCTCGGGCGAGCCATGATCGAGGTCGCGGTGAACGGCGCCTCCGGGCCGATCCTGGAATCGGACGACATCAATCGGTTGGGCGAAGCGACGGGGAGAGCATGAGCGGCGAGGTCGTTCTGCGGGACGTGATCGAATCCGACCTGCCGGCCCTGTACGAGCATCAGCTCGATCCGGAGTCCATCCGGATGGCCGCGTTCAAATCGAGGGACTGGGACGCGTTCCGGACGCACTGGGCCGCGATCCTCGCCGACGCGACGAGCACCAAGAGGACCGTCGTGGTCGACGGTGAGGTCGCCGGCCACTTCGTGTGCTGGGCTTCGGGCGGGGAGCACGAAGTCGGTTACTGGATCGGGCGGACCTACTGGGGCCGAGGGATCGCCACCCGCGGGCTTTCGAGGTTTCTCGGTCTCCTCCCGGTGCGCCCGTTGTCCGCGCACGTCGCCAAGCACAACGCCGCGTCGATCCGGGTCCTCGAGAAGTGCGGGTTCGCGCGCGTCGGCGAGGACGCGACGCACGTGATTCTGAATCTCGTAGCGGACGGCGGAAAGGACACGACGTGATGTCGGGACCGTCGTCGGCGGCAACGGTCCTTGGCCGCGACAAGGACAAGGCGTTCTACCCCGCATGGCTTCTGTCGCGTCCGGGCGCGCGAGCCTGAACGATCAGCTCTCCGCGAGGCGGTAGAGCCGCACCCCCACGACGAGGAACCAGATCGCCTGAGCGACGACGACCAGCCCCATCCCATGGACGTCGAGCCGCAGGTGGCCCGCCAGCACGAGGAGCGCGACCGCGGATCCGGCGACGAGCCCGTAGATCCCGGCGCCCGGCGCGAGCGCCCGGCGCTTCACCATCGAGGCCGACCAGAGCACGATCGCCATCGACGAGGCCACGGCGTAGACCTGCGCGAAGGCCTGATTCAGGAGGCCGTTGTAGTGGAACACGATCCGCCACGTGTCGCTTTCGGGCGAAGACGCGTCGCCCAGAGCGCGCACGAGTGGCGGGGCGACGAACCCGCTGACGCTCGCGGCCGCCAGCGCGGCGGCAAGCCCGAAGCCGTAGACCACGAGCGCCGCTCCCGCGAGCCGGTCGGGCGCATCGAGGCGCCGGGTGAGCGCCCACGCACCGAGGAACGACACCGGGAGGCTCGCGATCGCGAGGGCATGCACGGCGGCCCCGAGGAGTGCCGTATGCGCGAAGCGCCCCGGCGCCATCAGGTCGTGCCCCGTCGGATGCAGCGCCATCGTTATAATGCCGGCGACCGACCCGGCGACGAGTGCGATGCCTCCCATGCGGTTGTCCTTCATGCGCGGCAGCGTATACGCAGGTCTGCCGGTTCGGTCGGCGCGAATCCGAACACGGAGGTCCGCGATGTCCAGGAACGCACCGAGCCCCGTCGAGAAGCTGGATCGGCGGGTCCGCCGCACGCGCGACCGGCTCGGGGACGCGCTCGTCGAGCTCATCCAGGAGCAGCCGTTCGACTCGATCACCGTGCAGCACGTGCTCGACCGCGCGGGCGTCGGCCGGTCGACGTTCTACACGCACTACCGGGACAAGGACGATCTCTTCATGAGCGACGTGGACGAGTTCTTCTCGTGCATGGCCGGGAAGCTCTCGCGGCAAGCTGACCCATCGGAGCGCCTCGCCCCGGTCCGGGAGCTGTTCGCCCACGTCGCCGACGCCCGGCCGTTCTACGCCGCGCTGGTCGACTCGGGCAGGATCCACGACGTCCTGGAATTGGGCCGCGAGCACTTCGCCCGAGGGATCGAAGCGAGGCTCGCCGCGCGGGCCGGCTCGTGCGCTGCCGGGGTCGACGAGCTCACCGCCGTCTCCCACGCCGCCGCCGGCGCCATGCTGTCGCTGCTGTCCTGGTGGATCGATCGCGGGATGCCGGGCTCGCCCGAACACATGGACGACCTGTTTCACCGCATCGGGTGGCGCGGGACGGCCTAGGGAACGACCGTGACCTCCGCCACCGTCCGCTTCTACTTCGATTTCATATCCCCGAACGCTTACATGGCTTGGACGCAGATCCCGGCCCTCGCCGCGAAGTACGGCTTCGCGATCGACGCCGTTCCAGTTCTGTACGCGGGACTCCTCGAGGCGCACGGTGGGACCGGGCCCGCCGAGGTTCCGCTGCGGGGCGTCTGGATGTTCAAGAACAACGTGCGCAAGGCGGCGCTCCTCGGCGTTCCGTTCCGTCCCCCCGCCTTCCATCCGTTCAACTCGCTCCTGGCACTGCGCGTGGCGTCGCTCCCGCTGGGCGATGCGACCCTGCTCGCCTTGAGGGACGCGCTCTTCCGCGCGGTTTGGGTCCGCGGCCTTCACGTCAGCGAGCCCGAGGTCGTCGCGCGGGTCGCTGACGAGCTTGGCCTTCGCGGCGCCGCGCTGCTCGAGGAGGCGGGACTCCCCGAAGCGAAGGCGAGGGTTCGCCGGCAGACCGACGATGCGATCGCCCGGGGCGTCTTCGGCGTCCCATCGATGGAGGTCGACGGAGAAGTGTTCTGGGGGTACGACGACTTTCCTTATCTGGAGCATCGCCTGGCGGGTCGCGATCTTCTCGACCCGGCGGTGTGGCGCGAGTGGCCGGTCCCACCGCGCGCGTCGGCGGTCAGGCGGCGCATTCGTCCGTGATAGCTTTCCCTCTGGAGGCTCCATGAAATCGCGAATCCTCAACATCGACAAGGTGTCCGTCGTCAAGCGCTCCCACGGGGAGCGGTTCGAGTTCGAGGTCGCTCCTGTGGGGGCCGAGCTGGAATCGAGGAAGCTCGGCTTCAACGTGACGACCATCCCCCCCGGCAAGATCTCCTTCCCGTACCACGCCCACCGGGCCAACGAGGAGATGTTCTTCGTCCTCGAAGGGGAAGGCTCGGTGCGGATCGCCGGCGAGACGCACAAGATCCGCAGAGGGGATTTCATCTCCCTCCCGCCCGGCTCCGACTCCGCCCACCAGATCTTCAACGACTCGAAGGCGCCCCTGCGCTACCTGGCGGTGAGCACGATGGAGCTGCCCGAGGTCGTCGAGTACCCGGATTCGGGGAAGCTCGGCGTGACCGCCGGCTCGCCCGGAGGCCGCCCCCCCGCGCCGGGCGCGATCCGACACTTCACGCGCATTTCGGACGGGGTCGATTACTGGGAAGGGGAGTCGTGATCGCCCCACCGAGCGCGTGACACCGGCCGCCGGTGAGGTGCTGGCGGGCGCGACTGCGTTCGCCGGAGGCGCGGTCAACGCGCTGGCCGGAGGGGGAACGCTGATCACCTTCCCCGTGCTGATCGCCTTGGGCGTTCCTCCCGTGGCGGCGAACGTCACGAACACGATCGCGCTCTGCCCGGGCTACGCGGGAGGGATCGTCGCGCAGGCCAAGGATCTCGAAGGGCAGGGCGCGCGCTTGCGGCTGTTCATCCCCGTCGCGCTCGGCGGTGGAATCGCGGGGGCGGTGCTCCTGCTCCACACCGAGGAGGCGGCGTTCCGGAGGCTCGTTCCGTTCTTGATCCTCCTTGCCGCGGGACTGCTCGCCGTTCAGGAGCGGCTCCGCCGTTTCATCGCCGGGCGGTCGCGGGCCGCGGGAGGGCCGCGCACTCTTCCGGTGGCAGCGGCCGCGGCGGTGCTCGCGGCGTCCGTGTACGGCGGCTACTTCGGGGCGGGCTCGAGCGTGATCGTGCTTGCCGTGCTCGGCCTGACCCTCCCCGACGATCTGATCCGCCTGAACGGGCTCAAGCAGGCGATCTCTCTTGCCGCCAACGTGGCGGCCGCCGTGATCTTCTGCGGGTCGGCCCAGGTCATCTGGCGCCTGGCCGCCGTGATGGCGGCCGGGGCCCTCCTGGGCGGAGCCGCCGGAGGGAAGGTCGCGGGGACGATCGCGCCCGAGGCCCTGCGGCGGGTCGTCGTCGTGGTCGGATTCGCGGTCGGCATCCTCTACCTCGTGCGCTGATGCGCCGGTGCTAGTGTTTCCGCGATGAGCCCCGAAGACCGCGAAGACCTGGAGATCCTGGGCGAGGCGCTGACCACGCTGCGCGAGGGTTTCGGCGGCCTTCCTCCGGCGTCGTCCGTGCTCGATCGCGGGCCGGTGCGCGAGGCGCTCCTCGCCGCCGCCGTTCGCCTTCGCGACAACTATCCGTACCACCACCCGCTCTACGTCGGGCAGATGCTGAAGCCGCCCCATCCCGTCGCGCGCCTCGCCTACGCGCTCGCGATGGTGTTGAACCCGAACAACCACGCGCTCGACGGAGGCCGCGCGAGCTCGGCGATGGAGCGGGAGGCCGTCGCGGCGATCGCCCGCATGTTCGGGTGGACGACCCACCTCGGCCATCTTTGCGGCGGCGGAACGATGGCCAACTTTGAAGCGCTCTGGGTCGCGCGTGAGCACGCCCCCGGTCGCGCGATCGCCGCCTCGACGCAGGCGCACTACACGCACGCGCGCCTCTCGGAGGTGCTGGGCGTTCCCTTCCGGCCGATCGCCGCCGATCCCGTCGGGCGCATGGACGTGCGCGCGCTCGAGCGCGCGCTCGAAGCCGGCGGGATCGGCACCGTGGTCGCAACCCTCGGCACCACCGCCTCGGGGAGCGTCGATCCGCTCGCCGGTATCCTGGATGCCGCGAAGCGGCACGGGGCCCGAGTTCACGTGGACACCGCTTACGGCGGCTACTTCACCCTCGTGGGGAATCTGGACGCGGCCGCGCGATCCGCCTTCGACCGGATCCGGGACGCCGATTCGATCGCCGTCGATCCGCACAAGCACGGGCTCCAGCCCTACGGATGCGGTTGCGTCCTCTTCCGGGACCCTTCGGACGGCCGCTTCTACAAGCACGACTCCCCGTACACGTACTTCACGTCGGGGGACCTCCACATGGGCGAGATCACGCTCGAATGCTCGCGCGCGGGGGCCTCGGCGGTCGCCCTCTGGACGACCCTTCGCCTGCTCCCCCTCGAGCCGGGGGGCGAGTTCGCGCGCTCGCTCGCGGCGTGCCGGGACGGAGCGCTCGCCCTTCACGCCGCCCTGGTGCGGTACGAGCGGTTCGCGCCGCTGTTCCGGCCGGAGCTCGACATCGTCACCTGGGCGGTCCGGGCGCCGACCGCGTCGGAATCCTCGAAGGGCGCGCGGCGAATCTTCGAGGCGGCGGCGGCACGCGGTCTTCACCTGGCGCTCGCGAGCTTTCCGCGCTCGATGGCCGAGGCCGCTTCGCCGGTGACGACGTGGGATGCCGGCGAGATCGTCTGCCTCCGCGCCTGCGTCATGAAGCCGGAGCACCTCGAGTGGATCCCCGCGATCCTCGAGCGCCTGAACGCCGCGGCGTCTTCTTGACACCCGAGGAGCCTCGCCGTGCCGCCGATCGACCGCATCCTCGAAACCGCCCTCTACGTGGACGACCTCGACCGCGCGAAAGCCTTCTACCGGGACGTCATCGGCCTTCCGGTGCTGCTCGAGGGGCCGCGCCTGGTGGCTATGGACGCCTCGGCGGGGACGGTCCTCCTCCTCTTCCGATCGGGTGCGACGCGAGACGGGATGCGCTTCGCGACGGGGTTCATCCCGCCCCACGACGGCTCGGGCCCCATTCACATGGCGTTCGCGATCACCGCCGGGTCCCTGCCGGAATGGGAGGCGCACCTCGAGGCTCACGGCATCGCGCTCGACGGGCGGATGACCTGGGACGGTGGAGGCCGCAGCCTCTATTTTCGCGACCCCGACGGCCACTCGATCGAGCTGGCGACGCCGGGGACCTGGTCCATTTATTGAACCTGCCGAACCTGCCGCCCGGCCGGCTCCCGGGACTAACATCACGGCGGAGGGTGCATGGCGCTCGCATTCGTGGGGCTTCTCGGGAGCCTGAGGAAGGGCTCGTACAACGCCGGGCTCATGAGGGCGGCGGGGGAGCTCCTGCCGCCCGAGAGCGCGCTGTCCTTGGCTCCGATCGGCGACCTCCCGCACTACGACGCCGACCTCGATGCCGCCGGGGCGCCGGAGCCGGTCCATCGCTTCAAGGCGCAGCTCAGGGCGGCCGACGCGATCGTGATCGTCTCTCCCGAATACAATTACTCGGTCCCGGGGTTCCTGAAGAACGCGATCGATTGGGCCTCCCGGAAGCCCGACCCCGCCCTGGACGGAAAGCCCGGTCTGATCATGGGAGCGTCCACCGGGGCGTTCGGGGCCATACGGATGCAGCATCACCTCCGGCAGATCTGCGTCGCGGTCAACGTCAGGCTCCTGACCCGCCCCGAGATCGCGATCGGCAGGGCGCAGGAGAGGTTCGACGCGGAAGGGCGCCTGGTCGACGAGTCGACGCGCGAACTGGTGCGGAGCGGGCTTGCGGCCCTGTCGGCGTGGACGCTCCAGCTCCGCAAGTAGCCGGAGAGAGGAGGGGCGATGGGCCTCGTCTTGTTGAACGACGACATGAAGGCGGTAGTTCCCGACGGCCGCCCGAACCTCTCCCCGAAGGGAACCGTGCGGATCTTCGACGACCATCACCTCGTCTTCTGCGATATCGCCTCGCCGGGGACGCACGCCAACCTCGAGCGGAACCCGTGGATGGAGATCAACGTCGTCGATCCGCTGTCCCGGCGGGGGTACCGATTCCTCGGCCGCGCCATGACCCACCTGGGGGACACGATCTACGCGACCGTCACGGAGCGGGTGTTCCGCGAGGAAGGGGCGAGCTTTCCGGTCGAATCGGTCGTCCTTCTCGCGGTCGAGAGGGCGCTGCCGGTCGTCTCCCCGTGTTACGACCACCTGCGGGACGAAAACGCGGTCCGGACGATGTGGAGGCGCCGCCGCGAGATGCTCGACGCCGAGTTCGAGGAGCACATCGCGCGCGTCGGCCCGTGGCCCGGCGGCGCCCTCGAGGAAAGCGAATGAGAAGGCTCCGCGTGTTCGTCGTTCTCGGCCAGGCGGTGCTGGTCGCAGGGTGCTCGGGCTCTCCCGCCGAGCCCGCGAAGGCTTACACCCCGGGGCTGGGCGAGATCATGACCCTGAACCAGATGCGGCACGCGAAGCTCTGGTTCGCGGGGGAGGCGGGGAACTGGCCGCTCGCGTCCTACGAGCTCGACGAGATCCAGGAAGGGCTCGACGACGCCGTGCTCTACCATCCGACCCACAAGGATGCGCCGATGCGGATCGCCGACCTCATCCCGGCGATGACGAAGGCTCCGATCGCGACTCTGCGCGAAGCCATCGCCTCGCACGACGTCCGACGGTTCGAGGAGGCGTTCGACGGCTTGACGGCATCCTGCAACGCCTGTCACAAGGCGGCCGACTTCGCCTTCAACGTCGTCCGCCGTCCGGCGACGAATCCGTATCCGAATCAGGTCTTCGAGCCCGCGCCCTGAGCGCGCCCGCGGCGCGCGTCGCGCCAGCCACGCCACGCACGCATGAGGAAGGCGATGCCGAACCACAGCGCGGCCGCGGCGATCGGCCAGGCCAAAGAGCGCGGCCAGGCGACGGCGATCGCCGCCAACGCCACGAGAAGGACCCCGGCAGCCGCCGGGATCCGCCCCTCCGAGTAGCCGAGCTCGCGGGGGCGCGTGATCGCCGTGCGGAGCGCGCTCCCGATGCGCAGGGCCCCCGCCGCGGCACGCCCGGCGCTGCCGCTCGCGGCGCGACGCACGGGTCGATCCTCGTCCGGCTCGCCGGCCAGCGCCGTCGTCACGCGGAAACGGGTGCGGCGCAAGACGATCTCGGTCGCACGCGCGAGGTCGCGGCGGTACATCTCCTCCATCGCCGCGGCGACACCGGCATCCTCGATCGCCACGTCGAGCTCGTAGTTCCCGACGAAGCTCGCGAGATTGAGGTTCGTCGAGCCCACGCGCGCCCAGACGCCGTCGGCGACGGCGGTCTTCGCGTGCATCATCGTCCCGTTCCACTCGAAGAGGCGGACTCCGGCTTCGAGGAGGCTCCTGTACCCCGAGCGTGAGAGTGGGGAAAGGATCGGGATGTCGGAGGCGCCCGGGATGAGGATTCGAACGTCCACGCCGTCCTTCGCGGCCGCGCGGAGCGCCTCCACGTACGGAGTGATCGGGACGAAGTAGGCGTCGGTCAGCCAGAGGCGCTTCCGGGCCAAAGCCGCGACCAGCTGGTCGAGCCGGAAGAGCCCGGCGGTCGTCGGAGCGCTCGCGACGACCCGCAGCCTGACCTCTCCCACCGGCGGAATCGTTCC
>JBGQLU010000036.1:0-27279 GCA_041500265.1 Acidobacteriota bacterium
CATCTCGTGCACCGCGTGGAAAGCGGAGGTCATCTTGAGGTCGAGGCGCTTGTGCACCTCGGGCTCGTCCCAGTAGTACTGGTAGGCGTTCTGCACCATCTCGAAGTACGAGACGGTGACCCCGCCGGCGTTGCAGAGGAAGTCCGGGATCACGTAGACGCCGTTCCTGTGGAGGATCGAGTCGGCTTCCGGCGTCGTCGGCCCGTTCGCGAGCTCGGCCTGGATCTTCGCCTTGATCCTCCCGGCGTTCGCCTGGGTAATGACGTTCTCGAGGGCGGACGGGAACAGCACGGTGACGTCCAGCTCGAGGATCTCCTCGTTCGAGACCGGCCGCGCTCCGGCGAAGCCGACCACGGACCCGGTCTTGTTCTTGTGCGACTGGACCGCCTTCGCGTCGAGGCCGTCCAGGTTCATGATGCCGCCGCGCGAGTCGGAGACCGCGACGACCTTGAGGCCGAGCAGCTCCTGGCCGAGCACGTGCGCGAACGAGCCGGCGTTCCCGTACCCCTGGATCGCCGCCTTCGCCCCGCGGAGCTCGATCCCGAGCACCTTCGCCGCCTCGCGAACGCAGAAGAGCCCGCCGCGGGCGGTCGCATCCCCGCGTCCCTTCGATCCGCCCAGCGCCAAGGGCTTCCCGGTGATCACGCCGAACTCGTTGTGACCCTTGAGGAACGAGTACTCGTCCATCATCCACGCCATGATCTGAGGCGTCGTGTACACGTCGGGGGCGGGAACGTCCTCGAAGAGGCCGAGCATCCGGCCCACCTGGCGGACGTAGGCGCGCGACACGCGCTCGATCTCGCCGGGCGACATCTCCTTCGGGTTGCAGATCACGCCGCCCTTCGCCCCCCCCAGCGGAATATCGACGACGGCGGCCTTCCACGTCATCCACGCGGCCAACGCGCGAACCGTGTCGACCGTCTCGTCGGGGTGGAACCGGATGCCCCCCTTCGTCGGCCCCCGCGAGTCGTTGTACTGGACGCGGAAGCCGTGGAAGACCTTGGTGGATCCGTCGTCCATCTTGACCGGCAGGGTCACGTGAAGCTCGCGGAGCGGCCAGCGCAGCAGCTCGTGGATCGCGGGGTCGAGCTTCAGGATCTTGGCCGCCTCGTCGAGCTGGCGCTGCGCGATCTCGAAGGGGTTGTTCGATTCCGACATCGGGGTCTCCCTGGAGGCGTCCCGGCGATTCGCCGGGAGCGCGGCCGTCCATCATCCGACGGAGCCGGGCGGGCGGTCAAGCTCGGGACGCACCCAAGGCGGGCATCCATCGATCGATCCAGAGCTGCAGGATGACGAGAGGCCAAAGCGCGCGCGCATGGTTCAAGCGTCCCGATCGGTGCTCGGCGAGCAGCCGCGCCGCCTCGCCGGCATCCAGGAGCTCCTGGGACCGCAGGCGGGCGGGAGCGAGGAGACGGTCCACCTCGTCGCGGAGTCCTTCGTTCAAGAGCGCGGCCACGGGGACCGAGAGCCCCTGCTTCCGCCGATTCACGATGTCGGCTCCGACGCGGGAGCGCGAGGCGCGCTTCAGGAGCCATTTGGTCGTGATTCCCCGGATCTTGGCGGCGGCGGGGAGCGAGAGGCCGAACGCGCTGACGTCCCGGTCCAGGAACGGCGCGCGCGCCTCGACCGAGTTCAGCATGCTCGCCCGGTCCACCTTCACCAGAAGGTCGTCGCGCAGGTACAGTCGATAGTCGAGGAGCATCGCGCCCGGCAGTGCCGGAAGCCCTTCGAACTCCGCGGCGACCTCCTCGCGCCAGGCCGCCTGGCCGCTCCGGCGCGCCAGCCCCGTTCCGGTCCAGGTGAGGTGCCGCTCGCACCAGGGCCGGTCGATCGACGCCACGAAGCGCTTCAACAAGAACTCCAAGGGGACGCGGCCGCCGGAGGCGGGGAGCCGCGCGATGACCCACCGGAGCGCGCCCATGAGGGGCTTCGGGAGCCGCTCGGCGATCGGTGCAAGCTTGTGCCCGAGGTAGGCCGGGTACCCTCCGAAGAGCTCGTCCGCCCCCTCCCCGCCGAGCAGGACGGTCACGCGCTCCTCCCGCGCGCAGCGCGACAGGAGGTAGGTCGGGAGGATCGCGGGATCCGAGAGGGGCTCGGCCAGAGCACCGGAGAGGGTGCGGAGCGCTGCGATGAGCGCGGGAGGGTCGCACACGACCTCGTGGTGGATCGTCTCGCGGTCGGAGGAGAGCCGTCGTGCCCAGACGCTCTCGTCGTAGGTCGGCGCCGTGAACCGCGCGCCGAAGGTGTGGACCGTCCGCGGCCCGAGATCCTCGACGGCCAGGGTCGCGAGGAGCGTCGAGTCGAGCCCGCCGCTGGTGAAGACACCGACCGGCGTGTCGGCGACGACCTGCTTCCGGACCGCGGATGCGATGAGCGATTCGAGCCGCTCCGCCGTTGCGTCGGAGGGGGGTGCGGCTTCGACCAGACGGCGCGGCCACCAGTACCGGTGCTCGGAGTCGCCGTCCGCGTCCCACTGCCGGATCGTCCCGGCGTGGATCTGACGCACGCCGGCGAACATCGTTCGCGGCTCGACGACGTAGCCGAGTGCCAAGAACTGGTCGAGAGCGGTCCGGTCGAGCTCGCGGGAGACCTCGGGGTGCTCGAGCAGCGCCTGGATCTCGGAGGCGAACCAGATCTCGCGGCCGACGCGCGCGTAGAAGAGCGGCTTTTCGCCCGCGCGGTCCCGGGCGAGGAGGAGCGTCTCCTTCGCCTCGTCCCAGACGGCGAGCCCGAACATGCCGTCGATGCCAGCGACGCACTCGATCCCGCGATCCAGATAGTGGGGCAGGAGGCTCTCGACGTCGGACCGCGACCGAAAAGGGTACGCGGGGAAGGCGCGCCTGAGGTCCGGCGCGTTGTAGATCTCCCCGTTGCAGGCGAGCCAGACCTTGCCGTCGGCCGACGCGAACGGCTGGTCGGCTCGCTCGTGACGGTCCACGATGCGGAGCCGGTCCACCCCCAGCGCGATCCGAGGCGTCGTCCACTCCACGTGGCCGTCGGGGCCGCGGTGGCGGAGCGCGGCCGCCATCCTCGGCAGCACTTCGGGACGCCCCAACGGGCCGTCCCAGGATGCGGCACCGTAGATCCCGCACATGGCGCTACCGCGCTCCGGCGGGAACGCACGGACCGTACAAGAGGTAGTCCTGGTCCTCGGCGACGAGCGGAAGGGGTACGATCGCGAGCGCCGCTTTCGCGCTCGCATCGACGCTTCGCACCAGGAACAGCATCGGGCTCGGGCATCGCCTCGCGGCCTCCCCGAGCCACGCGCGGCGTCGGAGCGGCGAGCGCTCCTCCGCCAGCCAACGGGGAAACGCAGAGGCGACGTAGTTGCTGGTCAGCTCCTGCGGGTTGTCGGAGGCGACCAGGACGCGCCGCCCGAGGTAGAAAGGGAGCGAAGGGGGAAAGGTGCTCACGGTGACGACGTCGATTCCGGCGGGGAAGCTCGAGGCGATCCGGCGGGCGAGCGCGCGGGTGGATCGCTCCGCCGCCGCTTGCGCCATGATCGGCGCGCCCAGAAGGGGAAGGCAGAGCGAGGGGATCGCGAGGCCGACCAGAGCGACGCGGCGGCGGCGCGCTCCGAAGCCTGCGAGGGCCGCCGCGGCAAGCAGGACCGCGGCGACGGCCCCCGCCGTCCCGGGGATGAGCCGCGCGATCTCGGGGCTCGCGGAGTCCGGCGGCCGGATCGCGACGGCGACGACCCCGAAGACGAGGCCCGCCGCGGCGAGCGCCGCGGCACCGCCGCGGACCCCCGGGATCGCCCCCTCGTCGTCGCTCCACAGGCCCGCGACCAGGAGGGCGACGGCGGGGACGAGAGGGAGCACGTAACCCGGTCGCTTCGACTGCGAGAGGGAGAAGAAGAGGAACGGAACGGCGATCCAGAGGAGTAGAAAGACCGTCCGCGGATCGAGCGCCCCGTCGGGCCGGCGCAGCCTCCGGCCGTTCCACCAGCCGGCGAGGGCGACGATCGACCAGGGGAACATCCCGCCGAGCACGTAGGGAACGAAGTACCAGGGGGGGCCGGTGCGGCGCAGCGTGCCGCTGGTCAGGCGCCCCCAGGTCTCGGTCACGAGGGCGTAGTGGAGGAACTCGGGGATCGCGCGGCTCATCGCGGCGACCCACGGAGCGACCAGCGCGGCGCAGATCGCGATCCCCGCGAGAGGGAAGACCGCCCTCGTCTGCCGGCGCCAGACCGCGAACGGCAGCGCGACCATGAAGGGGAGCGCGACCGCGACCGGCCCCTTGGCGAGCACGCCGAAGGCGATCGCTCCCCAGGCGAGGCACCCCCAAGCGGAGGCACGTCCCGCCAGGGTCCGGCGCTTCTCGATCGCCATGTAGAAGGCGACGCAGGCAAGGCTCACGAAGAACGCGAGCAGGCTGTCGAAGATGACCGTGCGCGCGAACGCGATCGTCAGAGGCGCAGCCAGCGCGGCGGTCGCCGCGGTCGTCCCGGCCGAACCACCCCAGAGCTCCCGCCCGAACCATCCCGCGAGCAAGGCGGTCAAGACGGCGAAGGCGAGGGACGGGAGCCGCGCGGCCAGCTCCGTCGGCCCGAGGACCTCCATGACCGCCGCCTCGAGCGCGAAGAAGAGCACCGGCTTGTCCAGATAGGGGAGTCCGTCCAAACGGGGGACGACGTAGTCGTTGGTCGCCGCCATCTCGCGGCCGACCTCCGCGTTTCGCCCCTCGTCGGGGTCGATCAGGGGGTGGCGGCCGAGTCCGTACCCCGCCCCCGCCGCGAGAAGGGCGAGCCAGAAGATCGCGGGGAGGAGGCGGGATGCCGTTCCAGGGGCGGGAGGCACGCCGCGGATGCTAACAGAAGCGGCCTCCTCAACCACGCTGCGAGGCGCCCTGTACCAGGATCGCGTCGGCCATCCCGTGCTGCGCCATCATCCAGAACGAGGCGAGCACGACCACCCCCGCCCCCCACGCGAGCGCGACCCAGACCCCCTCGGTCGCGCGGCTTCGGAACGGACCGGACGGAGTGACGAGGCCGAGGGCGCACCCCATCGCGAACCCGCCGGCGTGGTTCAGCAGATCGATCCCGGGGATGAGGCTCATCGCGATCATGAGCAGGGCGTTCTGCCCCATCACGGCGCGCAGCCTCTGGCCGTAGGCCCCGCCGATCCGGTGGCCGTGAACGAGCAGGAGTCCGAGGAGCCCGCAGAGAGCGCCGGAGGCTCCGACCGTGTGGACGTCGCGGAGCAGCTGGCTGGTCGCGCTCCCGGCGATGCCGGTGGCGAGGTAGATCACCGCGAGGCGCTCGGTTCCGTACTCTTCCTCCACGAGCGGCCCGAGCGCGACTAAGGCGTACGAGTTCATCGCGAAGTGAATCAACCCCGCGTGGAGGAACAGCGGGGTGACGATCCGCCACCATTCGTGGAGCTGCACGGTGAGGAGGGCGAGCCCCGATCCGTAGCGGATCTGGGTGATGGCGTCGAACGAGAAGAGCCGCCCCAGCGGCGAGCCGGCCTCGCGCCCCGGGACGGGGACGGGAGCCATGACGACGAGGGCGAAGAAGACGAAGTTGGTCAGGAGGATCAGCATCGTCGTCGCGGTGGCGCCGGGAATGAGGTTGGCGAGGAGCCTCGAGACGCCCGGAGCGCGGACCGACGAGAGGTGCGCGCCGCACTCGGTGCAGGTCCGGGCGCTGCGCGGCACCAGGGCCCGGCACGACGGACACATCTTGTAGGGGACGCGGGTCGAGCGGACCAACATCTCGGCGTGAAGCCCCGCCTCGCCGAGGTCGCGGCGGCGCTGGTTCCACCGCCACCGCAGACGCGTGCCGTTCAGCCCGAGCGCGTCCATCGCGCGGGCGAGCAACTCGACGAGACGATCGAGGAGTCCCGGCGATCCTTCGTCCACCTCACGCCCCCTGGAAGACCGGCTGCTTCTTTCCCAAGGTCGAGAGCCCTTCGAAGGCGTCCTTCGTGGAGAAGATCTCCTCGAGGTGTGCAAGCTCCATGGCGAGGCCGTCTTGGAGGGGCAGGGCCGCGCCGCTTTCGATCAGCTTTCCCGCGATCCGGAGCGCGATCGGGGCCTTTTGCGCCACGCGCTTCATCGCCTTGGCGAGCGTCTCGTCGCCTTTCGCGTCGGCCTTCCCGGCGCGCAGGGTCTCGGCGTCGTTTTCGGCGAAGAACGCCTCGAGGGCGAGGTGCTTGGGGGAGAGCGGGGGGCGCTCTTTGGGGCGGATCCCTTCCGCGATCGCTTGCCGGCAGGCGGCGTCCAGATCTTCGTGCGGCACGACCTTGTCGATGAACCCGATTTCGGCGGCCTCGGCGGGGGAGAGCATCTGCCCGGTAAAGACGAGCCAGCGGGTCAGCCCGACGCCGATGCGCCGGGTGGGGCGCTGCGTCCCGCCGAGCCCCGGGTAGATGCCGATCCCGGTCTCCGGGAAGGCGAACGCGGCCTTCGGCGTCGCGATCAGCCAGTCGCATGCCTGCGCCAGCTCGAGGCCGCCGCCGAGCGCCGAGCCCTGCAGGCGGGCGACCACCGGCTTCGGGGAGGCATCGATCGCGTTCAAGAGCGCGTGGCCGGCGCGGGTGAAATCGACGATGCGCTTCAGGTCTCCGGATTCCAACGCCCTGACGAAGAACCGGATGTCGGCGCCGGCGATGAACGCCTTGCCCGCCCCGGCGATCACGATCCCCTTCACCTTGGGATTCGCGACGGCCGCGTCGAAGGCGGCGTGGAGCTGCGCGACGACCGTCTCGTTCAAGGCGTTCATCGCATCGGGGCGGTTGACGGTCAGGGTGGCAACACCGTCGTCGCCGATCTCGGATCTCACGAGCTCGAAGGAGAAAGGCTGCCGCGAGCGCCACTGGAGCGAGAGGATGCCGGGGACCGCGAGGTCCCACGACCCGCCGAACTGTCCGACGAGGTCGCCGGCCTCCATGACACCGTAACGGTTGATCATCTCGAACGGGCCGTAGGGCCAGCGGAGCCCGACGCGAGCTCCGATGTCGGTGTCCTCGATCGTGCCGACCTCTTCGTCCACAAGCGAGGTCGCGACGAGGATCGTGACGGCGAGGAGCCGCTTCGACACAGCGTCGAACCGCGACGGCTCCGGGGAACCCGCCAGGTCCCAATTCGCACCGGATTCGACCTGCTTCACGAGCCGCGGCGCCGGGACGTAGAAGGGGCCGAACGCCTGTCCGAGCGTTCGCGCCGCGTGCATCGCGATCGGGATGCCGGTCACGTTCATCAGCTCGAAAGGCCCCATCTCGACTCCGAACGTCTTCTTGGCGGCCGCCTCGATCGTCGGGATGTCGGCGACCCCTTCCTCGAGAAGGCGCACCGCCTCGTTGAGCCACGGCACGAAGAAGCGGTTGACGATGAAGCCGGAGGCGTCCGCCGACCGGATCGGCGTCTTCCCCATCATCTCCTGCACGGTCCACGCCGCGGCGGTGACGGCGGGGTCGGTCGCCTCTCCGGGGATCACCTCGACCAGCCGGTTCTTCGCCGGGTGGTAGAAGTAGTGGAGCCCGAGTACCCGCTCCGGGTGAACGAGCCCGCGCGCGATGTCGGCGACCGCGAACGACGACGTGTTGGTCGCCAGGATTGCGTCCTTGCGGCAGACCTGCTCCAGTTTCGCGAAGACCTTCTTCTTGACGTCCAGGTCCTCGAAGACCGCTTCGATCGCGAGGTCGATGTCTCCGAGCTTCGTCCAGTCGGACGTTCCCGAGATCCGCTCCCGGATGGCCTTCGCCTCCTCCGGCTTGAAGATCTTCCGCAGGACCCCCTCCGCGAGGGTCTTCTCGATGATGCCGATGCCCCGCAGGACCTTGGCATCGTCGAGATCGACGAGGACGACGGGAAATCCTTCGGTCGCCGCCTTCTGGGCGATCCCGCTTCCCATGTTGCCGGCGCCGATGACGGCGACCTTTCGGATCGTGCGTGGCTGTGTCATGAGTTCCGACTCCAGGCAAATCGTTGACGACGTGGTCGGTGAGTCTAGCAGTAGGGAAGGAAGACGCAGAAAGCTCGGCACTGATCGCCGCAGAGCCTCTGGTCGCCGGATCGATTTCAGTGGCATTCCGGCACGCCAGCGCGGCGAGCGCATCAAGGCTAATGCGACAGACGACCCGCCCCTCGAGGAGTCCAAAGATCCACGGAAGGCGAGACGTCTATCCGCTTGACTGGCAACTCGATCGTGCAAGTATTGACATCTGTCGCGGACGAGCGCTAGGCTCCGTGCGGTCAACCTGAGACGCACTATCATTCGTCGCGAAGACACGCGACAGGATCGACGATGTGGGGTCTTCGCGACAAGTCCATCTAGCCGTCGCGTTTCGCATTGGTAGTCTTGCGAGCACGTTCGCGTCGATCCAAGTCCACGTTGATGCGCCGCCCGGGCATGAATCCCGAGGAAGGAATCGCGGATGATTCGCCTCACCCGCATCAAAGTCGAGCGTTTCAAGTCGCTAGAGTCAGTTGACATCGCTCTCGGTCAGGTAAACGTGTTCATCGGCGCCAATGGCGCCGGAAAATCGAACTTGCTCGAAGCACTAGGGGTGATTGGCGCCGCAGCCGCGGGACGCGTCGACGACCAAGCGCTTTTGCGACGCGGGGTGCGACCGGGCGTGCCACGAATCTACAAGTCCGCATTCCCAAAAATGAAGAAGGATCCCTCCATTCGCATCACGGTCGATACCCAGACCAGCAGCTACTTCATCGCCATAGTGAACCAAGCCAAGGTGCCGCGGCCGTTCTGGGAGTTTCAGCACGAGAATCTTCGTGAAGCATCCGAATCGATTGCCTCTCGCGGACCCACGCGCGGCAACGCGCGAATTCACGGGCAGGCGATTCGGGATGAGCGGAGTGCGAGTCTGGCAATCCAAGCTCGGGCGAGTCTGGAAACCAGTGAGCCAACGCGAGATTTTCTCGCTACCCTCGACGACTACGCGATCTTCGCGCCCGTCACCCCTGTGCTCCGAGGCATCGCGCCGGATACTGCGCCGCGCAACCCGGTGGGCCTGTTCGGCGGTGCATTGCCGGAAGCAGTGGAGTCTCTCGCTGCGGATCCCAAGAGGAAGCTTCGTCAACTAGCACTCGATCTGATTGAGTGGGCCGCAGACTTCAGTGTTGGTCCGCCCTCCAGAAATTTCATTGCCTCAAGCGTGCCGACCATGCGACGAGTAATACTCTTCCGCGATGCATTCATGCGCAAGAACGACCAAACTGTGTCCGGGTACGACGCGAGCGAAGGTGCTCTATACGTTCTCTACTTGCTCTGTCTGGCGATGCATCCACAAGCGCCGAGACTTTTCGCGCTCGATAATTTTGACCACGGCTTGAACCCTTCTGCCGCGCGCCAGTTGGCTCGTGTGTTTAGCGAAGAGATCCTGAGCAATGATCGGCAGGTGCTGCTTACGACCCATAATCCTCTGGTTCTCGACGGCCTCCCACTCGGGGACGACCGCGTTCGACTGTTCAGAGTTGAACGAGAAGACGACGGGCGGAGCACTGTCGTGCGTGTTCCCGTGAAGGACTTGCTGGCTCTCAAGAAAGCGCACGGCCAAAACGCAGTGAGTCGCCTCTGGATCGAGGGCCGCATCGGGGGACTACCGCGTGTCCGCGCGATTTGATCGGCGACCTGTGGTCGCATTCGTGTGCGAAGGATCAACGGACGCGATCGTACTTCGGCGCATAGTCGAACAAGTCCTCGGCCCCATCGAGTCGCTCCCGCTTCAGCCCCAGACGGACGAACTCGATCGAATTGCGGCTGGAATTCGTGCCGGTTGGAGCGAGGTCAGGGCATGGTGCGAACGCACAAAGAGCTTCGACGAGTACTTTGACCCTTCGATAGGTGAACCCATTGATCTCCTCGTCATCGTTCTTGACTTGGATATTGCCGATCGCGCGGGCGTGCAAAAGCTGCCATCGACTCTCAAGGCGTACGACGCAAAAGCCCTTTGCAACGTAATAAAGTCCTGGCTGCCATCGCCGCTGCGGTGGCGGGTGCTTATCGCGATCCCGGTCACCTCGATCGAGTCGTGGATTCTCGCTGCGCTCTTCCCTAGGAGGCGAACCGCCCCGGAGTTGGAGCCGGATCCGACAGCAATCCTTGCCGCGCACAAGAAGATTCCGATGGGACGGAATGGGCCGTGGAAACGAGTCGCTGAGTATCGAGGGTTGGCTAACATTGTGGCGGCGAGGCTGGATCGCGTGCGGTCCGCCTGCACAGAAGCCGATCGATTCGTGCGAAAACTCGAGACCGCCGCACGCCTGCTGCAACAGAACGGCTAGCCTCCAACACCCACCGATAGCAGCGGGGCTCATCCAATGGAAAGTTGCCGGGATCTAATCTCAAGCGCGGCGCGCCGGCCCATCCCGTCGTTCCGTACCCAGTGGAACGAAAGTGCCCCCCAATCTGTTCGGCAGCTGGCAGACCATGGTTCGCCGCTAGAAAACGCTCGAACGGCCTCTGGACCAATTGGTCTAGCCAGAGCCGCTTCGAGGTCCTCGGGATACCCTTCCCCCGCTATCGATCGCGCGACGGCATAGTGCGCGCACTTCGCGACGATTCGCACCCGTCCGGATTCGTTAGATTGTTCGCAGAGGAGAAGCGCCTCGCCAAAGGGGATCTCGATGTCGCCCATCTCGCCGGCGCCTTCGAGACGACGAACCGCGGCTTCGAACGACACATCGTAACGTGCTGCGAGTCGTGCGATAGTCTTCGCTCGGAGTTGCCACTGCATTCCCAAGTCTTTGCGAAGTTGGGCGGCTGGGATCAAGATCGTTCCGGCAATCGCATTGCAAAGCGATTCGAGGTGCTTTGGCGTGATGCGCCGGTGGCCCGGCGCCGGCGTCGGCGTTTCCAGTGAAAAGAAGAACGTGTGTGCGATCTCGTGGGCAAGAGTGAAGCGTTGCCGCCTCGTGAGCGACGGCCCACAACCGCCTTCTTGGGCCACCCAGCTCGACGGCGTGTCACTCCGAACGAACACCTCGAAACCGCCGTCGCACGGTCGCATTCCGCCATCCGGGATCATCTTGCGAAAATCCACGACTCGTACCCTTCTTGCGCTGGCGGCCGCGAATAAGTCGACAGGTGGTTCCTGGGAGAGCACTGAACGCAGGGATTCCTCTGCAAGCGACACAAGCGCCTTCGTCTTAGCCGGACTCACTGGTTGTCGTCCACTTCGTCGCTTGTGACCCTGGGGAGCTCATTGACGCGGTCTAGCACGTGCTTGTATCGGTCGTCCCGGTGGTGGGAGAGGTTCGGCGTGCCATCAATGTTGACTCGCAACTCTCCAAGAAAGCCGGCGAACGCTCGAGCCGGAAGCCGGTCGAGCCTAGCTCTGAAGCGATCATCAAACTCCGCACGGCTCTTGCGTCCCAGGCCCTTACCAACATAACCGGACACCATCGCCCATACGGCTTCGCATCTCGACGCGTCACCTCTTGACGGGTCGGCCAACGACTGCATTCGGATCATCGCCTCGGCGATGCGAGCGGATTGCTCCGTACTCATGCCGCACAACCGCGCGCATTCCTCGGCCAAGATGTTGGGGAAGCTACCGGATTGACCCGTCCCCTGCGATGCGCGCTCAACGGCAACGTGGATCGCTTCAGCTAACGGGATCGGCTCAAGTGCGGGGTCGCTTGTGGGGCCAAGATTCGGGACGACCGCCGTCCCGTCAGCTTCCCGCGCGTCGAGCTCTGCGGCCAGCCAGGGGTCATTTTCTAGATTCTTGCATCCTACAGAATCGATCGCGCGCGCAATTTCGCGACCCGCCGCGCTCGCGATATCGCGCCACCTCGCGAGGTGTGGTGGCGACGCGAAAACTGCCAGGCGCCACATCGAGCGGTACATTTTCGTTACGCTGTCGATGGCAGCCTGATGATCGCCGAATAATCCATCGGAGAACTTGCGAATGTGTTGGAGCTTATAGACTGACGGGACGTTGACGTCGTGTTCAACAAGCACCAAGAGCACGTTTGCGATCTTCTCGGCGGTGTTCCGTTTCGGGCAGTGGATCACGATGCTGCCTCGCGGGAGTCCAACCTCGTGTTCGATCTTTCGCTCAACGGCGAACCGCGTGTCCGGGTCGCGAAACGTTTCGCACACGGTGTCGGCACCGTACCCGTGGGTGTGATGCGATAGGTCCGGCATGACTCTGAACACAGGTCGGAAGTAGCGACGCGCGGCCAGGCGGCCGAGCAACTCGATGGCCGCACCGAGATCGTCCTGCACCTCGGCAACGCTGTCGCCGACGCGAAGCCCAACAACCTCTAGCACGAGCGTCACGGAAGGCTTGGATTCCGCGCCGAGCACTCGCACCAGAAACTCCGCATCAATAATAGTATCCCTTGGGATGTGGCGAAGGAGTTCATCCAAGCGGAGCGCGGCCTGACGGACCTCATGGAGGAAGACCGCGTCGCCCAAGTAACGAAGGCTGGGCGGGAGCTGCGTGTCTCTCTCTGGACCTGTTGATCGGATTCGCCAGCCGACAAGTTGGAGTGCCGTTCCCAACATCGCGCCTGCAGCGGTCTTGGTGGGATGGAATATTACGCGCTCATAAAGATGGAAGCGAACATTTAGCAGGTGCATTAGTTCGCCCGGAACGTCGGTTCGAAGCTTGTGTGAGAAGAGTGAGATTGCCGCCCGAAGCGACCGACCGGAAAAAGGATCCTCGATCCCAAACGGCGCTCTTCGAGCCGGTTCTGTTCCCATCTCGCCGAAATCTGCGGGGACGTATTTGCTCGGGTCCCAAGCCACGACGGTGAAATTCTCCGCGATCCGAGCCGCGTCGTAGCTGAGCTTCAGGTTCGCGAAGTGGGCGTCTCGCTGTGCATAATCGAGGAGATCTGCGCAGACCGTATTCCCAACGACGTCGAGCAGATACGCGTCTACATGGGGGTCGAAGAAAAGGGGGCTGCGTCCTTGGGGCCAAACGGCGTCGGCCAGGATCCCATCGATGAGCGTGCGGAACGCGTACCCGCTGGGATCAGGGAAATCTGACTGCCCGGGGGACTGACCGTGGAGTGCCTCGAGGTGGACCAGCGCGGTCATCGCGAAGGACAGATTCGCGAGCAGCACATCAACCTCACCCGGCGGGAGGCGCCAGGCCACGGCGTTCGTCCCCCGCGAGGGGTCGCGTAGAAGTCGCCGTCCGAACTGAACGAGCGCATCGAGATCGGACGGCGCGCTGCCCTCAGGACTCCGCAAGAATAAAGAGAGTTCGCGTGGCATCGCGAGGCGGGTTGAATCGGCCTCCAAGTCCTTACCCAACCAGCCCAAGTATTGACACACCAGGCGGAAGAAGGACTCGGCTTGCCTGCTTGGTTCGTCGTGTTTGCTAAGCACAATGTGTATTTCGTCTTCAACGGTGTGACCGTACGGCGCATGCGTAAGGTCGTGCAGTAGTCCAATCAATCGCGCTATCGGCCTGCTTGCGCGCACCCTATCCGCCACTTCCTCGCGGCCAAGGACGCGCTCTCGAAGTCGACCGACAGCGTACGTCGTCGTTTTCCCTGAACTCACATTTCGGTCGATTGCCGCGATCAGACCGTCAACCTGATGAAGGACCCCCAGCACATGATGCAATCGCGAATGCGACGCGTCGATGTAGACGCGATCCGTCATCCCCAGCTGGTGAAGGTCGTACAAGCGCTGGAGCGCGGGAGTGTGGAGCAGGTCAAGTTCACCCGGTAAGAGCTCTTGGTCCCCGTACAGTACAGTGCGGACTCGTTTTCGAGAGGACATCGAGAAGTCTCCACGCTCCGAGACACGATCCCGGGTTGTTTACACGATTGATCGATCGCTTTCGGACGACAACGAGCAGATCCTGTCCTGCAGGAGCCTCAGGTACGATACGGTCGCTTCAATATATTCGCGCGCCGTCTCCCAAAGTGCAACGGCCCGGACGGGGCCGTCGAATTAGTTGGAGCGTGCGACCTCAGGAAGTCCGTCGGAATGGACACGATTCATGGCCTCAGGTGTCCCGTCGCGATCAGCGGTAGTTGGACGAAGCCACGTACGAACAGCCCAGCTGTCGACCCCGCTGCCGTATTTGCGGCTGGTCGTCGCTCAGCGTGTCACGTCGAGGGTGGCGCGGCCACGGGTCCGATAAAAAGGGGCCCTTGTCCGAGCACATGCGCTTGAGCGATTCGCGAGTGCCCGAGTCTCGTGGCAGGAGATGGGCCGTTTGCGCTTGGGAGGGTTTGCGACCTTGGAGCACCACCGTTTGGAACTCGCCAGCTAGCGTGGCGTTTTGCAACCCGAAATTCGCTGAAACCGTGGTCGGTGGGTCTTTCAGGCGGCGAGGACGATGGGGGCAGGGGCCGGAGCATCTCTCGTGCTAGCGAGCGCCGTTGGGCCGTCCCAAGTATCGTCCCGCTAGGAGGGCCGATCCACGAGCTCCCCGAACATCGAGGTCAACGATGGGGACCATTGCGTCCGACTCGACGGTAGGGGCTGGGACCATGGGGGCGCATCGACGGAGCGCCGGCCGCTACCTCCTGCCGTTGGCTACAGGCATCGTGCTGCTCGTGGCACAAGAGGCGTTGTGTTTCTTCCCGCGGGCGATATTCCTCGGGTTCGAAATCGTGGCCTTCGCGCTGGCGAGCGCGGCCTTCGCCTACCGGGGGGTACGATCGTGGTGGCTGGCCGCACTGCTCGTCGCGGGCCCGGCTGTCCTGGTCTCCGCTTTCACCGTGAGCGTCCTGCTGGGACCGGACAAGTTGAGCCGCGGAATCGGGTCGAGCTGGTTGCTCGCGCTCGGCCTCGTTCCGCTTGCAGCGATCGTGGGCGCCTACGTCGCGCGCCGTCTCGGCGCCGAGCCCCGAAGATAGCGGCTATCGGTTCACCGCGATCATCATGAACGCGGCGGCCAGCACGAACACGACGGCAAACCCGGACGACGGCCGCGGCTTCCCCGCGAGTCCGGCGAGAAGGCTGGTCGCGCCGCACGCGAGGATGAGCCCCGCAACGGCGAAGCGCGCTCCGATCGGAAGGGTCAAGCCGAAGGTGAGGGTGGCGACGGCCACCGACCCCGCGCCGGCCACGAACCCGCTCCGTCGCGCCACGGCTCGCGCGTCCGCGAGGCGCCCGGCGGCTTCGAGCCGGCCCGCGCGGACCAACCCGATCACGCCGGCTCCCGCGACCAAGAACGCCGGGACGATCGCCCACGATGCGGCATTCACGCCCCGAGCGTAACAGCGTCCTCGGGGCGCGGCCCCTGCTAAACTCGGCGGCATGGCGGACATCCACGACATCACGGTCGTCGGCGCGGGCACGATGGGGCGGGGGATCGCCCAGAACGCGGCAACCTCGGGATTCCGGGTGGTCCTGGTTGATGCCGACGCATCGGCGCTCGACAAGGGGATCTCGTCCATTCGCGACACGCTCGCGATGCTCGTCGAGAAGGGCAAGCTCACAGCCTCGGAGCGCGATGCCGCGCTCGAGCGTTTGCGGCCCGCCGCCTCGCTCGCGGAAGGTGTGCTAGGCGCCGGCCTGGTCATCGAAGCGGTGCCGGAATCGCTCGAGCTGAAGACGAAGATCTTCCGGGAGCTCGACGAGGTCGCGCCGCCTCACGCCATCCTCGCGACCAACACCTCGTCGCTGCCGGTGAGCAAGATCGCCGAGGCGACCACGCGCCGCGGGCTTGTCGTAGGGATGCACTTCTTCAACCCGGTTCCGGTGATGACGCTGCTCGAGGTCGTCTGCGCCAGCGACACCTCGGCGGGGACGGTGGCGGCCGCCGTCGAGGTCGGGCGCGCGATGGGCAAGGACCCGATCGTCGTCAAGGACGCCCCCGGTTTCGCGACCTCCCGGCTCGGCGTGCTCTTAGGCCTCGAGGCGATCCGCATGCTCGAGCAGGGGGTCGGCTCGGCGGAGGACATCGACAAGGCGATGACGCTCGGCTACCGGCATCCGATGGGCCCGCTTCGCTTGACCGACCTCGTGGGGCTCGACGTCCGGCTCGCGATCGCCCTGCATCTCCGCAAGGAGCTCGGCTCCCCCGCCTTCGATCCACCGGAGCTCTTGAAGCGCATGGTGGCCGAGGGGAAGCTCGGGAAGAAGAGCGGGCAGGGGTTCTACCGGTGGGAAAGCTGACGATCCGATGATCGGCGGCTACCTCGTCACCGACCTCCACGTCCACATCCAGCCGTGGGAGATGCACCCTCCCGCCGTCGCTTCGGCGATGGAGGCGGGGCGGCGCGACCTCGAGCGGATCCGCGCCTTCATGGAGAGCCCGAAGGCGTTCCTCGCGTTCCTCGACGAGTGCGGCATCGAGCGCGCCGCGCTGATCAACTACGTGAGCCCCGACGTGATGGGGTTCACGAGCCACGTCAACGACTGGATCGCGCGGTACTGCGCCGAGGCCCGCGACCGGCTGATCCCGTTCGGGTCGGTCAACCCGCGGTTCACGACGACGCCCGCCGACGAGACCGAGCGGATCCTCGACCTGGGGATCCGGGGGATCAAGGTCCACCCTCCGCACCAACTGTTCGACGTCAACGACTACCGCACCGGCGGGCCGGGCGCCGGCATCGGCGAGGTCTTCCGTGTCGCGGAAGAGCGCGGGTGCCCGGTGATGATCCACACCGGGACGTCGGTCTTCCCCGGCGCGAGAAACGTCCACGCGGACCCGATGCCGGCGGACGACGTCGGGGTCGACTTCCCGAAGCTGACCGTGATCCTGGCGCATGCCGGACGGCCCCTCCACGGCAAGACCGCGCACTTCCTCGTGCGCCGCCACCCGAACTTCCACCTCGATCTCTCCGGGATCCCGCCGAAGCGGTTGACGGTCTATGTCCCGCGGTTGGCGGAGATCGCGGAGAGGTGTTTGTGGGGGAGCGATTGGCCGAGCCCCGGCGTCGACGACTTCAAGAAGAACGTCGAGGAGTTCCTCGCGCTCGACCTTCCGGACGCCGCGTGCCGCGCGATCCTCTCGGGCAATGCCGCGCGACTCTTCCGGTAGCCGCGTCACGATCCAGGTGATCGCCGCGGCGGTGCTCGTCGCGGGCATCTGGCTTCGAGCCGGGACGTTCGATTTCCCTCATCTCGAGGGGGACGAGCGGATCTACGGCGCCCTGGTCGCGCAGATTCGGGGCGGGCACGGCTACACGCTTCAGGGACACCCGATCCTGAGCGAAAATTGGATCGTACGTGAGCAGTACGACACGCCGCTCTTCTACCATCCGCCCGGCGGGATCGCGTGGTTCGCGGCGTTCACCGCCCTCTTCGGAGCCGCCGGAATCGACCTCGCCGAGCTCGCGGCCTTCGCCGTCTTCTTCGTGGGAACGATGCTGCTCGCGCGCGAGGTCCTGCCGCGGTGGACGTTGCCAGTCGCGTCGGTCGTCTCCGTGCTCGCCGCGTTCACTCCGATCGTGGCGCACGTCTCCGTGCACCACTGGCTGGACGGCCCGCAGCTCGCGGCGGTCACCTTCGCGGCGTTGTGTTTCGTCCGCGCGATGCGGATCGGTTCGCGCGGGTGGGCCGTGGCTGCCGGCCTCGCCTTCGGGACGGCCTGCCTCGTCAAGTTGAACGCGGTCGTCGCGCTTCCCGGAATCGTCGCGCTTTGCTGGGCGACGGATGAGGGAATCGACATGAAAACGCGGCGGAAGGTCGCGGCGATCGCGTTGGCGGTAGCCGCGGCGCTCGTCGCCCCATGGCTCGTCGCGGAGTTTCGTGCGTTCGGCACGCTCGTTCCGTCCTGGGCCGGGAAGCCTTCGGCGCGCCTGGTCGCCGAGAACCCGTTCATCCGCCAGATCACCGCCGTGCGGACCCCCTGGGCCTACTTCCGGCTCTTGCCGCAAACCGTGTGGACGCTCGTCCCCGCGATCGCGATCCTCGGCTTCCTTCGAACGCCCGGGCGATCCAGGCGGGTCGCTCTGGCTTCCGCCGCGTGGATCGCCGTCGTCGTCGGCGTCGCGGTCGCGCTCGGGGCGATCGGCTACTCGAAGCTTCTTCGGTACGTCGTCCTGATGGCGCCGGCCGGAATCCTCCTCGCCGGGCTGGCGGTGGGTGAGGCGATCGAGGCGCGCAGGAACGCTCGCCTCTTGGTCGTCATTCTCACCCTGGCCGCCGTGCTCGAGGTCGCGCAAGGAATTCAGGTCGCGCGCGTTTACCCCGACCGTGCCTGGATCCGCCCGCTGTTCGGTGACGCGCGCTGACCGACCGCTCTCAGCTCTCCGCCAGCCGTTCGAGGTTGCCGCCGTCGAGCCTGAAGACCGTCCACTCGCTTTGCGCCTTCGCCCCGAGCGCGCGGTAGAAGGCGATCGCGGGCTCGTTCCAGTCGAGCACCGCCCATTCCATGCGCGCGCATCCGCGGGAGAGAGCGATTCGCGCGAGGTCGGCGAACAGGGCCTTGCCTATGCCCCGCCCGCGAAACGCCTCGCGCACGAAGACGTCCTCGACGTAGAGGCCGCGCCGCCCGACGAAGGTCGAGTAGTTGTGGAAGAAGAGGGCGAATCCCGCCGGCTCGCCGTCCCACCAGGCGATCCGCGCGAACGCCTGAGGAGAGCCGCCGAAGAGGGTGCCGCGGACGTCGTCCTCGGTGGCGCGGACGGCATGGGAGAGCTTTTCGTACTCGGCCAGCTCGCGGATGAACGCGAGGACGAGCGGGGCGTCCTCGGGCGCCGCGTCGGCGATCTCGAGGCTTCCCAGCGTCATCGCTCCCGCACGGCCGCGAGGAGCTGCGAGACGCTGTGCTTCGCGTCGCCGAAGAGCATGAGCGTGTTCTCCCGATAGCAGAGCGGGTTGTCGATCCCCGCGTAGCCGGCGGCCAGGCTCCGCTTCAACATCACGACCCGCCCCGCCTTCCACACCTCGAGGACGGGCATTCCGTAGATCGGGCTGCCGGGGTCGTCCTGGGCGCTCGGGTTGACGATGTCGTTGGCCCCGATGACGAGCACGACGTCGGTTCCGGGGAGATCGTCGTTGACCTCGTCCATTTCCTTCACGATCTCGTAGGAAACGCCGGCCTCCGCGAGCAGGACGTTCATGTGGCCGGGGAGACGGCCGGCGACGGGGTGGATCGCGTAGCGGACGTGCACGCCGCGCTCCGCCAGCGCGTCGGTGATCTCCCGGACGACGTGCTGCGCCTGGGCGACCGCCATCCCGTACCCCGGGACGACGACGACGTTCTTCGACGCGGTGAGCAAGTCGGCGACCTCGCGGATATTGGTCTCGCGCGCCGTCCCGGCGGAAGCCTTCGGAGCTCCAACCGCCTTCACCTCGGCGCCGAACCCGCCGAAGATCACGCTGACGATCGACCGGTTCATCGCCACGCACATGATGTAGCTCAGGATCGCGCCCGACGCCCCGACCAGCGCTCCGGTGATGATCAGCAGGTCGTTCGACAGCATGAATCCCGCCGCCGCCGCGGCCCAGCCGGAGTAGCTGTTCAGCATCGAGACGACCACCGGCATGTCGCCCCCGCCGATCGCCGCCACCAGGTGCACGCCGAGCACGAGGGCGAGCGCCGTGATCCCGAGGAGGGCGAGGAGCCCGATCCCCGGCTCCGGCGCAGTCAGCATGACGGCGGTCAGCGCGACGCACGAGGCGGCGAGTGCGAGATTGGCCGCGTGGCGCCCCGGGAGAAGGAGCGGCCGCCCGGAGACGCTCCCGCGCAGCTTGAGGAACGCCACGACCGAGCCGGAAAACGTCACCGCGCCGACGGCGACGCCGATCGCGATCTCGAGCTCGTGGGCCGCGTCCGAGCCCGCGGAGTGAATCTTCGTCACGATCCCCACGAGCACCGCCGCGGCGCCCACGAAGCTGTGGAGGATCGCGACCAGCTCGGGCATCTGCGTCATCGCCACCCGCGCGGCGAGCACCGCCCCGATCGCGCAGCCGACCGCGATCGCGCCGGCGAGGAGCGCGGTTGACGAGGGGGACGGGAGCGCCGCCGTGCCCGCCCCGCGAAGGAACAGCGACACGGCGGTCACGACGATCGCGATAGCCATCCCGATCGTTCCGAGCAGATTTCCGCGGCGGGAGGTCTCGGGCTGCGAGAGGCCCTTCAAGCTCAGGATGAACAGGAAGCTCGCGACGATGTAGGAGACCTGCGGAAAGGTGTCGGCCATCTCCGCCCCTACTTCCGGAACATCTTCAACATCCGGTGGGTCACGAGGAACCCACCCGCGATGTTGATCGATGCGACGAGGACCGCGATCGCCGCCAGGGCGCTCCCGAGTCCGACACGCGGCCCCGCCGTCAGGAGCATGCCGCCGATGACGATGATCCCGCTGATCGCGTTCGTGACCGACATCAGGGGCGTGTGGAGCGCCGGCGTGACGTTCCAGACGACGTGCCAGCCGACGACGCAGGCCAGCAGGAACACGGTGAGGTGGGGGACGAGCGCCGGCGGAGCGTAGACGCCGAGGAGCGCCAGGGCCGCCGCCGCGACGCAGAGCGCGACGCGGGCCGGCCACGGCGAGCGCGGGGGCTTCGCCGCGCGGACGACCGGCTGGGGTGGGGCGGGCTGCGGCGCCCCGGCCCGGACCTCCGGCTTCGGCGGGGGCCACATCAGGTCCCCTTCGTTCAGAACGAGCACCCCTCGCTGGATCTCGTCGTGCAGGTCGAGGGTGAACGTCCCGTCCTTCGTCATGTCGTCCAGGAGGTTGGCGACCGTGGTCGCGTACATCTCGCTCGCCTGCCGGGCGAGGCGGCTGGTCAAGTCGGTGAGCCCGATGATCGTGACCCCGTACCGCAGGACGATCGCGTCGCGCTCGGTGAGGGCGCAGTTCCCCCCCCATTCGGCGGCGAGGTCCACGATCACCGATCCGGGCCGCATGCTCACGACCGCTCCCGACGTGACGAGCTTCGGAGCCGGCTGTCCGGGGATCAGCGCGGTCGTGACGACGATGTCCGCATCCTTCGCATGGCCCGCGATGAATTCCTGCTCGGCGGCGAGGAACGCATCGCTCATCTGCTTCGCGTACCCCCCTTCCCCCTCCCCCTTCTCGTCGAACTGGAAGGTGACGAACTGGGCCCCGAGGCTTTCCACCTGCTCGCGAACCGCCTCGCGGGTATCGAACGCCTTGACGATCGCCCCGAGCGCGCTGGCCGCCGAGACCGCGGAGAGACCCGCGACACCGGCGCCGATCACGAGGACCGTCGCGGGCCGCACGCGTCCGGCCGCGGTGATCTGGCCGCCCAGGAAGCGGCCGTAGACCGAGGCGGCCTCGATGATCGCGCGGTAACCCGCGATGTTGGCCATCGCCGAGAGGGCGTCGAGCTTCTGCGCGCGGGTGATGCGCGGGACCGCGTCCATCGCGAGCACGGTCGCCTTTCGCCGGGCGAGGTGCTCGACCAGGTCCCTGTGCTGACCCGGCCACAGGAACGAGATGATCCGCGCCCCTTCCTTCAGGAGGTCGGCCTCGTGAGCCTGCAGCGCTTCGTTGCGCTCGGGGGCGCGGACCTTGAGAACGAGATCCGCCTCCGCCCAGAGGGCACGGGCGTCGGGGGCGATTCTCGCTCCCGCCTCGACGTAGGCCGGATCCATGAATGCGGCGGCGGCGCCGGCCCCCGTCTCGACGACCACGTCGTAGCCGAGTTTCAGGAGCCGCGGCACGGTGCGGGGCACCGCGGCGACCCGGCACTCGCCGGGGTGGATTTCCTTGGGGATCCCGACCGTCAGCCGCCCGGTCGCGGCCGTCCTCGCGGGTTTGTCTTGCTGCTGGATACCGAGGCTCTCGTCCGCCACGCCGTGGCCCCTTCCCGATGCGCGGAACAGGCCGCGCATGGTAGACGAATCGTGGACCCTCCGCCCGAATGGCTCGCCCCGGCGCCGCCTTCCCCCTAGGATGACGCCGGAGGCCGCCGCGTGCCGCAGTTCGAAAGACGATCCGAGATCGACGCTCCCGCGGCGGAGCTCTACCGCTGGCACGCTCTCCCCGGCGCCTTCGACCGGCTGGCCCCACCGTGGCGGCGGATCGAGGTCCTCGAGGCGACGGGGGGAATCGAAAACGGGGCGCGCCTGGTGATGCGGATCGGGCGCCCTCCCTTGGCCTTCCGATGGGTCGCCGTGCACCGCGAACACGAGCCCGGGAGGCGGTTCGTGGACGTGCAGGAGTCCGGGCCGTTCGCGCGCTTCATCCACGACCATCGCTTCGAGGGCCTGGACGCGGAGCGCTCGGCGCTCGTCGACCGGGTGGATTGGGCGCTTCCTCTCGGCGCCTTCGGGGCCGCGGTCGGCGGCCGCGTGGCACTCCGGGCGCTCGATCGCCTGTTCGCGTACCGGCACGCGGTCACGCGGTCCGATCTCGCAAGGCACGCGCCGCATCGCGCGGCCCCTCCGCTCCGGGTCGCGGTCACGGGAGCGTCGGGGCTCGTCGGTTCGGCGCTGTGCGCGTTCCTGACGACGGGAGGACACGAGGTCCACCGTCTGGTGAGAGGGCAGGTGCTCCGGGCGGGAGAGATCTCGTGGGAGCCCGCTTCGGGCCGGATCGAGCGCGAGAAGCTCGAGGGCCTCGACGCGGTCGTCCACCTCGCCGGCGAGAACATCGCCGGCGGGCGCTGGACCGCCTCGCGCAAGGCGGCCATCCTCGAATCGCGCACGAAGGGAACCCGCCTCGTCGCGGAGACGATCGCGTCGCTCGCCTCGAAGCCGAGGGTGTTCCTCTCCGCCTCCGCCGTCGGCACCTACGGCGCCCACGGCGGCGAGCCCGTGGACGAGCGCGTGCCGCCGGGGGCCGGGTTTCTCGCCGAGGTCGGGCGGGCGTGGGAGGGAGCGGCGGCGCCGGCCGAGCGGGCCGGCATCCGCACCGTCTTCCTCCGCTTGGGAATCATCCTCTCGCCTCGGGGCGGGGCGCTCGCCAAGATGCTCCTCCCGTTCCGGCTGGGCGCCGGCGGTCCGATCGGCGGAGGGCGTCAGGGGTTCTCGTGGATCGCCTTGGACGACGTCGTTTACGCCATCCACCACCTGATCCGGAGCGACGTCTCGGGGCCCGTCAACGTCGTCGGCCCCGCGCCGATTCCGCAAGGAGAGTTCGCGCGGGCGCTCGGGCGCGCGCTCGGGCGACCTGCGATCGCTCCGCTACCCGGCTTCGCCGTTCGCGCGATCTTCGGCGAGTTGGGGGAGCAGACTCTGCTCTCCGGCGCGTTCGTCCATCCGGCGCGCCTCACCGCAGCGGGGTTCCGCTGGTCGTATCCCCGACTCGACGACGCGCTCGCGATGATGCTCGGCCGCGCGCACGGGCGGGCGCTCAGGTCGTCGTGAGCAGGCCGGGCTTTCTCAGGAGGCGGTCCCCGACCACCTCGAGAAACGGCGCTCCCCGTGCGAGGTCGCGGAGGAAACGATCCGCGTCCTCCGGCGTCAGCACCGCCACTCCCGGTCGTCCGTCGCGCTGGTAGACCACCGTGATGTGATCGGGACGGGGACGCGGAGCGTCCTGCGTGCGGCGCACCGGAAGCACCCCCTCGATGCATTCGAGCGGGATGCGCGTCCGCCAGAACCCGCGCCGCACGACGAGCTCGAAGTCGTCGAGCTCGTATCGAACACGCATCGCCGAGAGGAGACTGATCCCACCCGCAACGACGAGCAGAACTCCCACCACCGGCAGCCACTTGCGCGGCAAGCCCGTGACCGGCGCCGCCGACGCCAGGGCCGCCCCGGCAAGGATCGTCAGCACCGCCGCCCCCGCGCGGGCCGCGACGAAGCGGGGCTCCAGGCTCGAGCGGTAGGTCATCGGGGAACGATCGTAGCGCCGGGGGATCGGTACCGCTTGACCCGGATTCCGCCGAGGGGGTACGGTTCCCCACGGAATGCTCGCGGCCACGCTCCTCCTCACGGTGACCGCGTCGGCGGTCCCGGCGGCGTTCGTCGACGTCACCCTCGACAACGGCCTCGAGGTGACGATCGTCCCCGACCGTTCGATGCCGGTCGTGGCCACGCAGGTCTGGTTCCACGTCGGCGCGGCGAACGAGGACGCGGGGAGCCGGGGGCTGGCGCACCTTTTCGAGCACCTGATGTTCGGCGCGACGGCGAGCCGCGAGCAGGGGGACTACTCGAAGTACGTCAACGCGGCCGGAGGAGAGGAGAACGCGTCCACATCCGCGGACGAGACGATCTACTACGCCGAGGTGCCCCCCGATGCGGTCGACGGGGTCCTCCGCCGCGAGGCCGACAGGATGAGAAACCTGGCGCTCACGAAGGAGAACCTCGACAACGAGAAGAAGATTGTCACCGAGGAGCTGCGCCTTAGAACCGAGAACGACCCGGAAGCACGCCTGCTCGTCAAGGCTCAGAGGGCGCTCCTCGGAACCCACCCGTACGCCTTCGATCCGAACGGATCGAAGGACGACGTCGCGCGAGCGACGGTCGACGGGTGCCGGACCTTCTACGACCGGTACTACTGGCCGAACGACGCGCATCTGGTCGTCGTGGGGCCGGTCGATCCCGAGGCGACGCTCGCGCTCGTCAAGGCGACGTTCGGCGCGATCCCCGGGAACGGGCGGCCTCCCGACGACGTGCCGTCCCTCTACGGCTGGCCGTTTCCGGAGTCCCTCTCGCTCAAGGAGGACATTCCTCCGGTAGAGATCGCTCTCGAGGGCGTTCCGCTGCCCCCGCCCGACACCCCGGACGGACCGGCGATCACCGTCCTGCTGCAGCTCCTGTCCCGGCGCTCGGTCGATCCCTTCCGCGAGATCGTGGTGGCGCGCCGCAAGAAGGCGATCGAGGCGGGGATCGAATCGATACGGTTCCGCCGCGGCGGGGGCCTGGTCTTCTACAGCGCGAGCCTGCCGTACCGCCGCCAGAAGACGGCGTTCCGCGTGATCGACGAGGCTCTCAGCGAGCTGGACGGGCTCGACTGGCTGACCGACGACGCGGTGGCCTCGGCGAAGCGCGCGATGCTCGTGGGCGAGGTGCGCTCCCGCGTCTACGCCGAGGACCTCGCGGGCGAGCTCGGGCGCGAGCGCTGGTGGCGCGGTGACGCGAAGCTCGCGTTCACGCGGATGGCGCAACTCGACGCCGTCACGACGGCGGAGGTCGCCGCCGCATGGCGTATCTACGTCCGCGGCGGCAAGAAGATCCGGATCTACGTGAAGCCCGAGCGCGTTCCCTTCTACATCAGGATGTTCGGATGGCTCTACCCGCTCTTCTCCTGACCGCGGCCGCAGCCGCCTCCGCGATCGCGGTGCCGGTCGATCCGGCGCCGCGCGTGACGACGTGGGCGGTCGACGCCGGGACGACCGGCGCCCTGGTCTCCGACCACCGCGCGCCGTCGGTGTCGATCCGCGTCGAGTTTCCGGTCGGGACGTGGTCGCCGTGGGCGAAGGCCCACCACGCCTCGGAAGCGTTCGGCGAGCAGGACGACGATCCGGAGCGCGCGCTCAGAAAGCGCGCCGACGCTCTCGGCGTTTCCCTCGGGGTCGGGATGGAGGACCGCGAGGCGTCGGTCCGGGCGACCTGCCTGAAGCGCGACCTCGAAGAAACGCTGGCGCTGATCAGGGACGTCCTTCGGAATGCCCGCTACGACGAGAAGGAGCTCAGGCGGCAGGACCGCGAAAGAGCGATCGCGTGGAAGGGGAACGACACCGACGTCCAATTCCGGCTGGGCCAGGCGGCGGCCCGCGAGTTGTTCCGCGATCCCGAGGACCCGCGGCGGCGCGATTGGGAGAAGCCCCCGTCTCTCGAGACGCACGCGGCCAAGCTGGCCGCGTCGCGCGACCAGCTGATCCTTTTCCCGGGGCGGACGGTGGGATTTGCCGGCGACCTGACGGAAGACGAGGCGAAGGAGGCCGCGCGGTCGCTCCTTCCCGCCTCCGGCGGTGAAGCTCCTCCCGACATGGCACCGCGCCTGGGCGCTCTGGTTCCGGCGTCGGAGCGGCCGGGCGAACGGTCGATTCCGATCCGGAAGCTGACCCAGGTCTACTTCGCCTACGGCCGGGACTCGCTCCCCTGGAACGATCCGCGGCGTCCGGCCTACCTCGTCGCCAACCACGTCTTCGGCGGGAGCTTCTACTCCCGTTTGTACGTCGCGCTCCGCCACGAAGCGGGGGACACCTACGGCGCGGGGACCCGCGAGTCCGGCGACGTCGCGCCCGGCGTTTATGGGGCCGCGACGTTCACCCGCGCGCAGAACGCCGCGACGATCGAGGCCAAGCTCAAGGAGACGCTCGCGGTCTTCCACGACAAGGGAATCTCCGAGGAGGAGCGCGCCGCCGCCGTGGGCTACCTGACCGGGAGCCGCGCCTTCGGCCGGCAGTCCGCCGAGCAGATCCTTTCCCGGTGGATGTCGGAGCGGCGGATGGGGCTTCCGCCCGGCTTCTCCGACGACGTGGTCGAGCGCGCGGCGAAGCTGACGCTCCCCGAGATCAACGCCTTCATCCGCGACTTCTATGATCCGGCGCAGTTCACGATGATCAAGGCCGTCGCGAAGTAGGAGGGGTCCTAGACGGTCCGAGAGAAGATCGGCTTGCCGCCGGTCGCGCCCTCGAGGTACCGGTCGAAGGTCATCGCGATGTTCCGCACGAAGAACCGCCCCAGCCCCGAGACCTCGAGGTGGTCCGGCGCCACCGTCACGAAGCCGCTCTGCACGGCGCCCTCGGGGGCGCGAAGCGCCGCGAGCTCCGAGGAGAAGTAGTCGTCGAAGACGATGCCGTGGCGTTGTTCGAGCTCGGGAATGCCGACCCAGAGGTTGCACATCAACGCCGTGATCACGTCCCTCCGGATCCGATCGTCGGAGCTCAGCGCGTACCCGCGCTCGACCGGGAATCGCGACCCGTCGATCGCCTCGTAGTAGCGCGACAGCTTCTTCTCGTTCTGCGCGAAGGCGCCCCGGACGTCGCCGATCCCCGAGATGCCGGTCGCGACCATGTCTTGGCCCATCTTGACCGTGTACCCCATGAAGTTCCGGTGGAGGCGCCGCTCCCGCTGGGCGGCGGCGAGCTCGTCGCCCGCCAGCGCGAAGTGGTCCATCCCGATCGCCTCGTACCCCGCCGCGAGGAACCGCTCGCGCGCGTCGAGGAAGAGCGCCAACTTCGTCTCGGGAGACGGAAGGTCCTTGACGTCGATCCACTTCTGCTGCGCCTTGACCCACGGGACGTGCGCGTACGAGTAGAGCGCCACCCGGTCGGGACGCAGGCCGATGACGGAATCGACGGTCTTGGCGAAGCTCGCCGACTTCTGCAGCGGAAGCCCGTAGATCAGGTCGAGGTTGATCGAGCGGAAGCCGAGCGCGCGACCGCGCTCGTAGATCGTCCGCGTCTGGGCTTCCGTCTGATTCCGGTCCACGGCGGCCTGCACCTCCGGGTCGAAGTCCTGGACGCCGAACGACAGCCGGTTGAATCCGAGCGACCGCAGGAGCCTCAGCTGCTCGTCCGAG
>JBGQLU010000037.1:0-26946 GCA_041500265.1 Acidobacteriota bacterium
GGTCAACCAGGCGCCGTCGGGGAGGAGTGTCGTCTTCTTCGAGTCGAAGTAGAAGTTGCTCTTCTTCCCCGAGGCCAGCGTGAAATCGCCGAACATCAGCGACTGCTCCTTGAGCAGCAACCGGAGTCTTTCCCTCTCGTCCTCCATCGGGCGTCCTTCCTTCCCCCTTGACGCGGGGTTTGCTATCTCCCTATTCTTCGCGCGGTGGTCGGCATGAAGAAGTGCGTGGCGATCTGTCTGGTCTCGCTTCTCGCCGCCCCGACCGTCGCTCGGGCGGAAGAGTTCGGCGCCATCTCGGGTCGCATCGTGGTCGCGAGCGGCAGCCACGCCGCGAAGGCGGTGTGGCTGGCCGACGCCGGCGGAGGTTCGTTGCTCCTGACGATCCCGGTCGCCCCCGACGGAACATTCCGCGCCGCGCCCCTCGAGGCGGGCACTCTGGCGCTGGCGGTCGAAACCGACGAGGGGCTGTACACGGTGGAATCGCCCGTCACGATCGCTCCGGGAACCACGCGTTCCTTGAGCATCGCGCTCCGCGGCCGGGAGGATACCAAGCCGCCCAAGGAAACCGCGCCGAAGAAGAAGAGCCTGGGAGTCTGGAACAACCCGCTCTTCGCTTCCCTCATCGTCATCGGCGGCGCCATCGTCGTCGGGGTGGCGGTGGACCAGCTGACCGACCAGAACAAGAAGACGACCCCGGTCTCGCCCTCGGTTCCGGGCGATTGATCCAAGGAGACGCGCGATGCCGACGTCCACGTTCCGCCGCACGATCGCTTCGTGGCTCGTCCTGGGGCTCCTCGCCCCCATCCCGGCGCTCGCGGCGCCCCCCGCACCCGCCACGCTGAAGGGGACCGTCTTCGCGGCGGACGGAACGAAGCCCCTCGCGGGTGCTGTGGTCGTCGTCACCGACGCGGCCGGCCACCCGATCGCCTCGAAGCCGACGGCGGCCGACGGCGTCTTCGAGGTCAAGAACATCGCCCCCGGCACGTGCACGGTCGCCCTCGAGTCGGGGACGGAGACCTATCCGATCGCGACGCCGGTCGCGCTGGCTCCGGGACAGACGCGGGGCGTGCAGGTCGCCCTCAAGTCCAAGGGCAAGAAGAAGGGCGGGGCAGCCGCGGCACCGGGGTACAGCGGAGGCGCCATGGGCGCGATGATCGCGGTGATCGTCGGGTTCGTCGCGGCCGGCGCGATCGCCGTGGACAAGGCGAACAACGACGAAACGCCGGCGAGCCCGTTCGAGCCGGGCGACTGAGCGAGGGCCCGGACACCGACATGAACCCCGGCGAGACCCCGACGACCGAATCGAACGTCCTCCACCTCCGCGACTACATGCGCGTCCTGTCGGAGCGCCGCGCGGTGGTGTTCGCGTGCCTGGCGCTGGTGGTCGCCTTCACGGCCCTCTTCACCTTCCTGGCGCCGCCGGAGTACCGGGCGACGACGACCCTGCAAATCGAGCGGCAGGGGCCGGACATCCTCAGCTTCAAGGACATCATGGGGATGGACCCGCAGGGGTACATGGACTTTTACCAGACGCAGTACAAGATCTTGCAGAGCCGGACGGTGCTGCGCCTGGCGGTCGAGCGCCTGGACCTGACCAATCGCCCGGAGTACGCCTCGCGCAAGGGAAGCCCCCTGGGGCGCCTGATCGATTGGACGCGGGAGCGGCTCGGGGGCTCCCCGGACGCCGAGACACTCGACCCGATGTTGGGGGCGATCCGGTTCATGGAAGGCGGGCTGACGATCGAGCCGGTCCGCAACAGCAAGCTGGTCAAGGTGAGCTTCGCCGATCGTGACCGCGTGCTCGCGGCCGACGCGGCGAACGCGGTGGCCGAGGCGTTCCAGCAGTTCAACACCGACGCCCGATTCACCACGACCTCCCAGGCGCGGGAATTCCTGACCAAGCAGGTCGCGCGGATGCAGTCCGAGATCGCGGCCCAGGAGCGGACGCTCCAGCAGTACGCGACCAACAAGGAGATCCTGGCCCTGTCGGACGGGGCGCAGGACATCAGCGAGAAGGCGCTCGGGGACCTGAACACCCGCTACGTCGAGGCCCGAGGCCGCCTGGCGATCGCGAAGGCGCGCTACGACGCGGTGGCGAAGGGGAGCCCGGACTCGATCCCCGAGGTGCTGACGAGCCCGGTGATCGGCGAGCTGAAGAAGCAGTACGCCGACATCGCCCGCGAGCACGACCAGATGGCCGAGCGCTTCAAGCCCGACTGGCCTCCGCTCCAGCAGCTCCAGGAAGAGCTGGACGGGGCGGCGGAACGCCTGATGACCGAGACCGACTCACTGGCCGAGCAAGTCCGCAGCGTCGCCCGGGCCGACTACAACCGGACCCGGTCCGAGGTCTCCAACCTCGAAGCGCAGGTGAACGGGCAGAAGCTCGAGGTCCAGCGCGTCGGCCGCGATGCGATCGAGTATTCGAGCCTGAAGGCCGAGATCGAGACGAAGCGGAAGATCCTGAACGACATCCTGTCGCGCCAGAGCGAGACCGAAACGTCGAGCGCGCTCAAGGACACCCGCGCGACGAACCTCCGGATCGTGGACGCCGCCGAGGTCCCCCGCCGGCCGTCGAAGCCGAACAAGCCGCTGAACCTCCTGCTGTCGATCATCTTCGGCTTGGGTCTGGGGGCCGGGGCCGCGCTCCTGTTCGACTACCTCGACAACACGGTCAAGCACGAGATGGACATCCAGCGGCACGGGCAGGTCGCAACGCTCGGCTCGGTCCCGCTCTACCAGCCGCTGCGGGTCGTCCCCGGCGGCGAGGGGGTCTCCGAGGTCCCGGCGACGAGCCAGTACGACGCGGACGTCGCCTGCCACAGCGATTCGCGCTCGTCGTTCGCGGAGGCGTTCAAGAGCCTTCGCACGTCGTTCCTGCTCGCCTCCCCCGAGCGGCCGCCCCGCCACATCGTCGTGACCTCGTGCGAGCCGCTCGACGGCAAGTCGACCGTCTCCACCAACCTCGCGATCGCCCTGACCCAGCTCGGGCGCAGGGTCGTGATGGTGGACGCCGACCTGAGGCGCCCGCGCCTCCAGAAGGTGTTCGGGCTCCCGAACGACTCCGGGCTGTCGAGCTTCCTGTCGGGGAACGCGACCGCGGAGGAGATCCTGCAGGAGACGGCGATCCCGAAGCTCTCGGTGATCACCAGCGGTCCCATCCCGCCGAACCCGTCCGAGCTTCTCGCCTCGCCGGCGATGGAAGCCCTGATGCGGGCGCTCGAGGCGCTCGCCCCCTTCGACCACGTCTTCTACGACTCCCCGCCCCTGCTCCACATGGCGGACGCGGTCCTCCTGGCGAACCGCATGGACGCGACGATCGTCGTCGTGCGCGAGGGGCGCACGATCCACCAGTCCCTCGCCTCCGGGATCAAGCGCTTGAAGCAATCGCGGGCGCGCATCCTGGGCGCGGTCTTGAACGCGGTGGTCGAGAAGGGCGGCGCCTACTACTACTACCGCTACCGGTATGAGCAGCATGGCGAAGGCAGCGTCGCCGAGGGCGGCAAGCGCCGCTCAGGAATCCTCCCCGGGCGCCGCCGCCGCTCCAAGAGCGCGTGACGGCTGACCGCCTTCGCGCGGCGATCCGCTCAGGCGTCGCAGCCCTCCTCGTCGTCGCCCCGCTCCCCTTCGGATCGGTCGAGCCGGTCTGGGTGCTCGTCATCGAGCTGACCGCGGCGGCGCTCGGCCTTCTGGCGATCCTCCTGCTGAGCGTGGATGAAACGGCCCGCCAAGCGGTCCCGAAGGCACCGCTCCTGATCTGCGGCGGCGTGATCGCCCTCGGGATCTTTCAGATCGTCCCACTCCCCTTTTCGATCGCCGAGAGGTTCAACCCGACCGCCGAGCTGGTCCGCCCGCTGATCCCCTACCTCGGCCTCGATCATCCTCCGGCCGTGTCGTGGAGCGTCGCCGCCCCCGAGACGACCGACGCCCTGCTGCGGTTCATCGCCTACGTGCTTCTCGGCCTTTCGGCCGCCGTCGCTTACGACACCGAGCGCTCCCGCCGCCGCTTCGCCGTCGTGCTGGTCGCCGCCGCGGTCTTCCAGTCGGTCTACGGCTCCGCCGAATATCTGACCGGCCGGCAGCACATCTTCGGCTTCGCGAAGAAGTACTACCTGGATTCGGCCTCCGGGACCTTCATCAACCGCAACCATTTCGCCACGTTCCTCGCGATCGCCCTCCCCTTCGCCATCACGCTCGCCATCCCCCGCCACCGCCCTCGCCGAACCGATCACGGCTGGCGCCAGCGCGTCCTAGCACTCGCCGACGAGCGCGTCCTCGGCCGCGCCGCCGCGGTCGCCGCCGCCGCGCTGATCTGGCTCGGCCTGCTCCTCTCCCATTCCCGCGCCGGCCTCCTCGCCGCCCTCGCCGGCGCCGCCATCGTGCTCTTCCATTACCGCTCGATTCGCGCCGCCCGCTGGGCCGCCGCCGTCGGCGCCGTCGTTTTGGTCGCGCTCCTGACGCTCGAGGTCGCGCAGGCTCCCGGCGAGCGGTTCCTCGACACCAAGGAAGACCTCTCCGCCAAGGGCGGCCGCCTGACCGTCTGGCGCGACTCGCTCGCGCTCGTCAAGGCGCGGCCGCTGCTCGGCTGGGGATTCGGGACGTTCGAGAGCGCCTTCCCGAGCGTGCAGTCCGCGGACGTGACGCAGGTCTACGACCACGCGCACAACGACTGGCTGGAGTGGATGACGGAGGGGGGAGTGCTGGCGCTGATGGCTGCGGTGGGTCTGTTGGCAGCGCTCTGTTTCAAGGCTCGACTCGGTCCCGAGCCCGGCGGCTGGCCAGTTGCGCTCCCGGCAGCCGTCCTCGCGGTGACGGTCCACGCCGTGACGGACTTTTCGCTGAGAATCCCATCGAACGCTGCCGTGCTTGCCGTCGTCGTGGGCGTCTGGGCGGGGCTTAGCGAACCGGCCGGGCGCCGCTCGGTCCCTTTCCGCGCGGCTCAGCCGTGAGACGCTCGTGAGTCGCTTCGCGCGCGCGATAGTGTTGGCGGCTGCGGCGCTCTCGATCGGGTGCTACATCGGGGCATCGCTCCTCGTTTGGGCGATGACCGGCCCCGACGCGGCGCATCGATTCGCCTCGGTCGGTCTCGCGGCCCGACTCGGACCCGCCACCCAGCAGCGCGGGGAGCATGTCGCTGCCGCCTTGCAGTCGGCGATCGGAAGCCTCGACCGGTCACGCGCCGGGGCCGGGCCCTATGGCGCCGAATTCGGGGAGAGGATCCGCGAAGCGCGTGCGATTCTCCGGCGCGGACTCACGGTCGCTCCGTTGGATGCGAAAGGTATCGAGCAGCTCGCGGCAGTGAACTGGGAGATTTCCGCGTTTAACGGGGTGGTCGACGACGACGTGCGGCTCATCCTTCTTGCCGCCACACGTTCTCCGCGGCAGGCGGAGTTGCAGTTCGATGTCGGTTCGCTCCTCCTGAGACTCGCCCATACCGATGACGCCCTTCGATACCTCGACGTCGCCGTCAACCTCGACGCAGGCTTGTCCGACAAGGTGGTGGCCGCGCTTCACGATCAATCTCTCGCACCGGAAGAAATCCTCCGGTCGATCCCTGGGGTTCCAGCGATCGCGATTGCCCTGCGGTCGGGGTTTCTGGAACGGGATGAGGCCGACGCCTACCTCGCCGAGCTCGAGCGCCTCTTCAGGGATCACCCCGCCGAACTCATGAGGTTCTACGAGAACACCGCCTTCATTACCGGACGCTCCGAACGGGCCCTCGCGTTCCTCGGCTCGGTCGACCTTCACGCCCGCCCCGCGCTGGAGGCCGAAAAGCGATTCGCGACGGCTCACGCGCGACTCGCGCTGGGTCGAGCCCGCGAAGCGCTGAACGAGATCGACGCCGCGCTCCTCGCAAAACCCGACGTTCCGGAGTTCACCGAACTCCGCGCGGACTGCCTACTCCAGCTTGGACGCGCCAGCGAAGCCGCGGCCTCGTATAAGGACGCGATTCATCAGGCTGTGGCCGCGAACTGGTCGGCGGCTGTACGTGCGCGCCTGTACCATTCGCTGGCATCCGCGTACCGCGCTGACTCCAGGGGCGATCTGGCGTACGATTCCCTGCGCCGCGCGCTCGATTTGGCGCCGGACGACAGCGCGATTCGGGCGGAGATGGACAGCGTTTCGGGCCGCGCGTTGGGGAAGAGCGGCGATCGATGATTGAGACACTCCGACTGCCCAACCGCGGCCCCGTGGTCCTGATTCTCGCCGCCTGTGTGGCCAGCGGCGTGGCGCTGACCTTTTGGCCCTCGCTTGCGCTCTTGGTGCTCCTCGGCGCGGTTCTCCTCGCTGCCTTGTCCGCGACAGGCCGAGCGTTTTTCGCGTTCTTTCTGCTCTTCCTCGTGTTTCAGGATCCGCTGCGATTCCTGATCGCCAACGATGATTCGCCCGCCGGCCTCCTCATCAAGTGGCTGGACGAGGCCATGCTGTACGTCCTCGGAACCGTTGCCATATTGTTCCAAGTTCGCGTCCACCGCGTCCTGCAGGAGACCCGCGTCGCGGTGACCCTCGTCGTCATCTACGCGGGACTGATTCTCTCCTCGCTCGTCGCTCAGACCACGCTCTGGCCCTCCGTGATGGATCTCGCGCTCTTCTCGAAGCCCTTCCTTCTGTTCGTGCTCGGAGTTGCCGCTGCGCCGAGCGACCTGGAGGTCAAGCGCTTCACTCCAGCCATCGTGCTCGGCATGACGTTGGTGGTGTTGTTCGCCATCGTGTTTCTTGCGTTTCCCGGCCTTCAGGAAACCTACATCGGATCCTTTCGAGGGACTGACGAACGGGTCGGCCTGATCTCGGCGCAAGGTTTTTTCGACGGAGCCGGAGGGTATTCATGGTTCTGCGCGGCCTCGTTCGCGCTCGCGTACGCGGCCTATCTCTGCTATGAGCGCCCCGTGTTCCTCTTCGCGGCGATCATCGATGCCTGCTTCGTATTGCTGTCATGGAGGCGGAAATCCATCGTCGGCGTGCTGATCATGCTTTTGGTCGCGGTCCTCGTTCGTTCCGGTCCCGGGCGGGCCAGCCGGGCGAGAACGCTCTTGATCGTTGGACTCGCGATCATTTCGGCGGTCGTTCTCCTGACTCCGTATTTCGCTGCGCTATGGGACTACACGGTCGCGGAGTATGGAGGAAGCGACCCATACGCCAATGCGAGGAAGGCACTTCACTACGGCTCGCTTCTCATAGCGAGAGATCATTTTCCGTTGGGAACGGGATTGGCATCGTTCGGGAGCCACGCATCGCGGGTTTATTACAGCGAGGTCTACAAGACCTACGGACTGTCCAGCGTCCCCGGCCTCGAGCCGCAGTTCTCTGAGTACATCACCGACACGTTTTGGCCGATGGTCTTGGGCGAGGGAGGAGTCGTCTCGTTCGCTGCGTACGTGTTCTTCCTCATGATCCTATTGAAAGGGGGCTGGACGTTGGCGCGTCGGGCTGCGAATACGACGGAGGCGCGCCTGATCGCGCTGTCCGCGCTTTTCCTGCTCGTTGGCTCCATCTCCGAATCGACCTCAAGCCCCATCTACAATACGACCATGCAGTCCGCGCTGGTGATGGTCCCACTCGGCGTCATGTGGGAACGACGGACGCGTGGCGGGTCTTGACCCGATGTTGTGATGGGCGGGCTCTCTCCGCCTTGGGGGTTGGTCTGCGATCTTCGCCGGGGGCTGTGGAAGCCCAACAGGAGGCGGTTTCGGGAGAAGCTCATCACGCGGTCGGTCCGACAGGCCGCCATCGGAGCTAGAGTTGCCCGAAGAGTGACACCGTGCGTGTGGAGTTTGGGTGACATGACAGCTATGTATCCGACCCAACGCCGGACTGCGCATCTTGAACGCCCTATTCCCAGCGCGAGAGCGTACCCGACAGTCCTCAGCGGACCGCGCCCGAACGCAACGTGCGAATCTGCGGAGGTGCCAGGTGCGGCCTAGAGGACTCGGCATCCCTGCGCGAAGCGCAAAGTTCGCCTTTCGTCGGCTTCTTCGACGTTCGGATCCAGAGAAGTGGTCGAGAGAAGAAAACCTCCGCTCGGAGTGGGACGACAGAACGCGCCGGCTTGCAGCACTCGTCGCGCCGAACTCACGCGTCCTCGAACTCGGTGCGGGCAGACGGCGTCTCGAGCGGTACCTCCCCCCCGGCTGTACATACGTACCGTGCGACATCGTGGATCGCGGCCCCGACACGATCGTGTTCGATTTGAATAACGAGCCGCGTCCGGACCTCCGCGAGGTCGCCGCCGACGTGGTGGTCATTGGCGGGACTCTCGAGTACGTCCACGACCTTCCATCTGTCGTCGATTGGCTGGGACGATCGGTTGCGCCGAGATGCATCTGCACCTACGTCACGGCGCACACCGGACGGTGGTCACTCGGACGCGTCTGGGAGTCATTCCTGCGTGCGAGCAACGGATGGATGAATGCGGCGACCGAGGAGGAGTTACTCGAGGTCTTTGCCCGCGCCGGCTACCGTTGCGTCCACCTCGAGTCGTGGGGCGTCCAGAGAATCTTCGTTTTCGACCAACGGAACGACCGATCGAGCGATGAGCGCGAACAGATAGCAGCCGAAGGTCGTCCCTAGGCTGACGAGATCCTGAGGGCAATGCCGGACCGGCAGAGATTTCTCTACAGCGGTCCCCTCTTCTGCAGCCGCCGCGTCTTGGCCAAAGCTCGGTGATTCTGCCGCTGGTGTCAGACGGAGACGTCTCCGGTCGCGTCGTCGGAGCCTCCGACCCCTGCCTCCGGCGACGCCCAAACGCCGCCTCGGCGCCAGGCAAGCACGAACAAACCGATGAAGAGCGCCCCGACGGCATACGAGAGAGCCAGTGACCAAGCGGCCCCCTTCGCTCCGACCAGCGGGATCAGCACCAACGCCGCCACCACCCTCGACGTGAGCACGAGGCCGTTCAATAGCGCGAACGCGCCCGGGCGACCAACCGAGAAGAGGAGGTACATGAGCGTGGCCTGTCCGGTCAGCAGGACGGCCGAGATGCAAAATGCGGGCACCAGCGCCGTAGCCGAAATGTAAGTTTCGCCGAGAACCAGCCGCGTCAGAGGATGCGACGCAAGCGCCACGAGGGCGGCGAAGACGGCCACCCCTCCGGTCAGCACGAGCGACCGCCGGATGTAGGAGCGAAACTGCCGATGGTCGCGAAGCTGGCTCGCATGCGGCAGCAATACGGTCCCCATCGAGGAGAGAAAGAAAGAGAACAGGCCGAAGAGCCGGGCGGGAGCAGCATAGACGCCTAGCTCGAAGGCGGTCAGAAACCCCGCCGCGATCAAAAGTTCGATCCGGTCCCCAATGCTGAAGAGCACGCTCGACACGACCAGCCACCGGCTATGCCGAATGATCAGCCGCCGGTCGTCGCGAGTGCTGGGAGTTGCACGCTCGCGCTGGAGGAGCGGCAGAAGTCCCGCAGCCGCCAAACCGGACGCGAGGTAACAGCCAAGGAACGCTGTCGGCGAGCGAACGTCGAAGGCTACCAGAACGGCCACAAGGACGGCGACCCCGACGTTGAAGACGACCGTCCAGAACGCGAAGCGGCCGAACTCGCGATGGGCACGGTACGACGACAGATTGCTCTGGAACACTGACCAGACGGCGCCTGCCAGCCCGGCTACGATCAGAGCCTGTACTAGCGGCCCACTCCAGCCGATGACCTCGCCGCACACAACCGGCAGCACGATCGCGAGAACAACAACCGCTGCGGCCGCCACCAGCTTGATCCGGAAATACGAGCTCTGGAGCGACGTCACGGGATGCCGGGCTTCGAGGTCGACGTAGCCGAGGTCGAAGCCAGATACCAGCTGCGAGACGAGCAGGTACACCGCCCAGCCGATCGAGAAGACGCCGAACTCCGGCGGCGCCAGGTGGCGGGTCAGTATCACGAGGGTGAGCAGCGATGCCCCGCGCGACAGCGCCGCTCCCATGCCGACGATCGAGAACTCGCGAAGGAAGACGCGCACCCTCAGGCCGCCGAGGCGACGTCGGCGACTACGGCCCGGATCTCGGCCCGTAGCTGCGGCATCACTGCATGGATATGTTCCCGCACCTCGCGCTGCCGGGCTCGTAGTTCCATGATCCGCCGGGCCAACTCGGCGCCGTCCAGCGCGTCCGCCATCATCGTCCACTCCTCGAGGCCCAGGCGGCGCATGACGCCGACGCCCTTCTCGCGCTCGTACACGAGGTGAATCGGAGGGGTTCCAGCGTCGATGGCGAGAACTGCGGAGTGCAGCCTAGTGGCGACGACAATCTCCACACTGCCGTAGACCGCCATCAGCTCGGAGGGAGAGAGATCCGAATCCAGGACCTGCGCTCGGTCGGGCTGCTCCATCTGTCTTCGGAACTCAGCGCCAATCGCAATGTCGTCAAGCACTTGGGGCACGAAGACGATTCTCAGCCCCGCCTCGCGGCGCAGGAGTTCGTCGATCGCGCTAACGATGCCTTTACGGTAGCGATTGCGGGCCTCCGCCGGGTCCGCCGCCTCTGGAAAGCCGTATTCACGAACGGTGAAGCCGATCACGCCTTTTGTCGCGGGTTTCGTGGGTACCCCCTCGAACAGGAAAGCGACGTCGGGAATGAGCTCTGCCGCGACCCCAAGCGAATCGCGGCACTTCGCCAGCGAGATCTCCTCTCGCACGTAGACACGCTGGCAACGACGGAGCACGCGGGCCGCGAGGCCAGCCGTCAGCCGCGGGCGGAAGGGCCCGACGGAGACGCCGAGCAGCAGGGGCGGGCGGCGCGCCGCGAGGGCGGCCCGCAGCGGGTACAGCATCCGCCACAGGTAGAGAACCGAGCGCAGTCCACCACGGGAGTAGAGGTACGAACCTCCCTTCGCAACGACCAAGTCGGCCTCGAACAGACACGCGAACAGCTGCCGGTCGCGCTGTCGCAGGTACGGGACCACCCGATGGCCACCTACGCGTACGGCCGCGAGGGCGAGCTCCGCGGTGAGCAGCCGAGCGATCCAGAAGATCGACCCACGGCCGAAAGCCCGGCGGCTGGGAACCGGCGTTGGTACGATTCCGATCCCGAGTGCACGGGTCAACCCTGTCTCCGCCCGTTCGCCGTCGATGCGCGCGAGCTCTGCGGAGACCGCGGTCACCGCGCAACCGGGAGATGCGTCCCGGAACGCCGATACGGTCGCAGCGAGGATGGCGAAGTCACCCTTGTTGCGGTCACTCGACATGTGCGTGATTGCGATGTTCATCGGCGGCGGCAACTCTCTGTGCCTCCTGAAACCCTCATGCCGACGGAATCAGCAACACGTACGTCAGGACACAGATGGACGGAGTCCGCAATCGGGACGGGAGTCTAGTTATGCTCAACTGGGGCGTCAAGCAAACCCGCCGATCGAGGATGCCTGTACTACGGCTCACGGTCGTTGGACGGGGAAATGCCCACTTCGACTGCGGCCCGAGCACAACACCATTCGACGGCACGGTGCCATGGGGCACCGTCGGCCTGCGCGAGTAACGATCGAGGCGCTGCCGCCGGACTCCGCTTCACTCCACCCGCCAGCAATCGCACTGGGGCTAACATAGGTACGACTACGACGACAGGGGACCGGTCACTTGGCGCTCCCACACCGCGCATGTATCGCGACAGGCATGGCAACGTGAATCGCATCGCCTTGGATTTGGAACTGCTTCGTCGGTCCACCTCACCGTGGTTGGCGCTGGGTTCCGCGGTACCAATTCGTTGGCCGGGGTTCGATGCGAGACGCGTCGGCCGGTCGCCAGGCGTGTCATGACCACCGTCGAGGTCATCGGCCCTCATCTCGACGACAAGGGGGGGGTGTCCACCGTCAACCGGAACTACCGCGCCGCCGGACTCTTTCGAAACGACGCCGACGACCTGCAGGTTCGGTTCTTCCCATCAACACGCGACGGACAGGTTTTCACACGGACGATCTACGGCGCGTGGCGGTTGGCTTATTTCGCGCTCCGTCCATGGGGCTTCCCCACCATCGTGCACCTACACACGAGTTGGCGTGGAAGCTGTGTCCGCAAGTCGCTCTACGCTTGGGTCGCCCATCTGCGCGGCGCGAGAGTCGTTTTTCATATTCATCCATCACGGTTCTACGATTTTGTCGATCAGCAAGCCACGTGGTTTCGTCGAATCATCTACGCCTCGCTGCGCCGCGCAGAGGTCATCGTCGTCCTCACCCCTGAGATGAAGTTGTGGACCGAGGAGCGGATCGCAAACGTGTCCGTCCGCGTCATGCCGAACCCCGTCGACCCGGGCGGATTCGGAGCAAGCGATGATGTCGTCCGCGATTCCGCGCACGCTGCCTTCCTCGGCCGCTTCGCTAGGGAGAAAGGCCTTTTCGAACTCCTGGAAGCCGTGCGACGACTACATGACCGCGGGGTCGACGTCGACTTGACTCTTGCCGGCGGCAAGGATGAAGGTCAGGTGCTCGCCGAACTGAACCGCCTGCGCCTTACGGACATCGTTTCTGTCCGCGGCTGGCTAAACAGGCCGGCCGTCGCGGAACTGCTTCGACGCTGCACGCTGCTGGTGCTGCCGTCCTATACGGAAGGCCTCCCGATGGTCTTGTTGGAAGCCATGATGTGCGGCACGCCTATAGTCAGTTGTCCGGTCGGTGGCGTCCCATTAATCGTCAAGCACGAACGCAACGGGTTACTCGTCCCAGTAGGCGATGTCGTTGCGCTTGAAGCCGCGATTGGTCGTCTTCTCTCGTCACCGCAACTCTGTCAAGAGATCTCCGGGAACAACATTGCTGACGCGTCCGGATTCCGGAGCGAGTCGATCGTCCGGGACTTGCGGCTCATGTACGGCGACATCGCTGCGGGGATCGGAGCACCGTGAGTTTGTTCCTGGGCGACCCTTTGGCCCGATTCATTCCGGAATCCGGTGATCGGGATGGATCGCTTTTTCGCGCGGCGCCACGGCAACCTGGCCGATTCGCCGGGCGGCGTTCGATCGCGCTGACCCGCTCCGTTCGGGCGGCCGCCTGAGATGCGTTCAGACGAACGCCGCCCCGCTCGTCAGAGAGCCCCCGGCATGGAGGGCGAGTGTGCATTCTTGCGGACGTGGCCTCGGATAAACGAGTCGTGCCAAAGTTCGAGCGTGATCAACGAGAACAATTGCCAGTGAAGATCGCGCCTGCCTGACTCGTGCTGGTCGAATAGTCGGATGACCTCGTTTCGACAAAGCAGATCCGAGCAGGCGGATCCGCTGCTCAGAACGCGATCGCGCGCCTCGTTCAATTTGCCGGCGCGCAGCCAACTCGACACCGGCGTCTCGAAGGCGATCTTCGGCCGTTTGGAGAGCCCATCCGGCAACCACCGTTGCAGAGCTCGCTTCAGGATCCACTTTCCGGTTTTGCCGCGGACCTTCAAGTTGGAAGGGATGCTTTCGGCATAGCCGGTGAGCTCGAGGTCGAGGAACGGAACACGCGCTTCCAGTGATGCGGCCATCGACATCTTGTCCGTGTACACCAGAAGATTGTCGGCGAGCGAGAAACGCGCGTCCACGTAGAGCATCTGCGAAAGCGGGTCGCGCCGTTCGACCCCGGACCGCCACATCGCAATTAACTCGTCCACTGCTTCTGCCGCTTGCGCACGCCCCCCGAGCAGCACCTCCCGGTCGTGCGCATCAAAAATGGAATAGACCGAACGCAACCGCAGCGCGATGTCCGCCTCTCCGAGTGATGAGAATGCACGCTTGAGCCGCTCGCCACGAGGAAGCGCCGCGACGATAGGACCGAGGATCGCGCGTCGCACAGGCGAGGGGATTCGGCGGAACAGCTCTCCCCAGCGCTCTCCGAAATGTCGCGCGTACCCCCCGAACGGTTCATCCGCTCCCTGCCCGGTGATGACGACCTTGACATAGCCGCGTGCGAGCCGGCAGACCTCGAGCAGTGGAAGGGTCGACGAGGTCGCGATCGGCTCTTCGAGTTGGGCCACGGACGAGCTCAGGAGCGACGCGTAGTCCTGCGCCGACAGGACGACCTCATGATGGTCGGTCCCCAATCGCACGGCGGTCTCGCGCGCAGCAGCCCGCTCGTCTCGGTCGAAGTTGTCGGCGAATCCCACGGTAAAGGTCTTCGGCGCCTGACCGGTGACGTAGCGGACGATCGAGGCGATCGCGGTCGAGTCGACTCCGCCGCTGAGAAGGACGCCGACGGGAACGTCGGCCACTCGCTGACGATCTACAGCCGCGCAGATCCTTACGGACAGCTCCTCGGCGACTTCATCCGGAGAAACCCGTGACAGATCCTGGAACGACGGATGATTGAAGCGGATGAGCTGAGGGCGTCCTCGTTCGATGACCAGCGCGTGCCCGGGAGGAAGCTTGCGGATTCCTCGGAACGCAGTCCATGGGGACGGAACGAACCGAAGCATGAGAAACAGCTCCAGCCCGGTAGGATCCACGGCCCGCTCGACACCCTCGTCCGCCAAAATCGCGCGGATCTCGGACCCGAAAGTCATCTCGTGCCCCGAATCGCGGTAGTACAGCGGCTTGATCCCGAACGGGTCTCGCGCCAGGACGAGGCGCCGACGCGTCGCATCCCAGAGCGCGAGTGCGAACATCCCATTCAGTCGTCTGAGAGCGTCGAGCCCCCATTCCTCGTACGCGTGCAGCGCGACCTCACTGTCCGAGCGCGATCGAAACGTGTGTCCTATCCCTTCGAGCTCGACGCGCAATTCACGAAAGTTGTAGATCTCGCCGTTGACGACGATGTTGACCGTGCCGTCCTCGTTGGCGATCGGCTGTCGGCCTCCTTCGAGATCGATGATGGACAGGCGGCGCATTCCGAGGCCCAGCGCGCCGTCGACGATCTGACCGCGATCGTCCGGTCCACGATGGACCATCGAGTCCGTCATCGCCGAAAGCAAGATCGGATCGGCGGGGCGTCCGGTCGCGTAGTTGAATATCCCGCAGATGCCGCACACCCTTGGCGCGCTCCTTCAATCCGGCCGTGCTAGCTTAGACTTGCGGTTGCTTTTTCGCACTCATCCTGTCGGAGAGCCGATCGCGATGAATACGTCTTCCACGCCCGGCGCCCCGATGACGCGGAGGAAGCGTGCCGTATTCACCATTCTCGCGATCACCCTCGCGTGGATCGTTGCGCTCCTTCTGGCCGAGATCTTGCTGCGCCTCGCGTTTCCGCAGGAAACGATGTCGCCTCGATGGGACTTCTCGGCGCAGTACTGCGCCATTCCTTTTCCTTCGGAGCACATGGTTCACGAGCGAGCGGGGCGTTGGCGATTCGTGTACACGACGAACTCGTATCGCGGGCGAGGCAAGGAAATCTCGGTTTCGAATCGTTATGAGAGACCCAACATCGTCGTCCTCGGGGACTCCTATTCGTTCGGGGCGGGAGTGGACGATGGAGATGAGTACGCCGCGGTCCTCGATCGGGCCCTATCCGGCAACGCCGACGTCATCAATCTGGGCGTCGGCGGCTGGGGTCTCACTCAGGAGATCCGGCGCTACTACGAATTCGGCATACTGTACCAACCCCACGTGGTGATTCTGCAATTTTCGGGCAATGATCCCGAGGACAACCTGACCTGCCCCGTGACTACCGTTCACGACGGCCGTTTCCAGTTCGGCGACACTCGCGACGCGATCTTCTGGGTCAAAACCTATCTCTCAAGATCCGCAATCCAGAAGAGTCAAGTTTACAATCTCTTGAGGGACTCTATTTACCGGTTCTTCAGGGCGCGAACGGTCGCCCGTTCTCGGCACTCGGTCGAGGCCCCCGGGAACTCCCCTCCCGCTTCCGTCGATCAGCGGGTCTACATCGAGCTCATCTCTGCGTTCGCGGACGATCTTCATCGCAGCGGAGTTCGACTGATTTTCTTGACCGTCAATCGCCAGTTGCAGGAGTTCCCGGCGATTGACCATGCGATTCACGAACTCGCGGACGATCGGAAGCTCGAGTTCTTTGACGCCGCGTCATGGCTGGACGGCATGGTCAATTTCGCATCTCCGGAGGGCCATCTCTGGGGCAAGCCGGCGCATCGAGTCATTGGCACGCGATTGGCGCAGATCGTGCAAGACGGGGCGCGCCTCCCCGGAAAATAGTCACTCTGATCTCTCGCTTCGCCGATGCCGAGGAACGGTGCCGGATGCGAATCTGGTTCGATCTTTCGAACTCGCCCCACATCAACCTGTTCAGGGGTCTCATCGACGAGCTCACGGCCAGGCACGACGTCCTGATCACGTGCAGGCCCCTGGCGAACACGATCGAGCTTCTCGAGCTTCATCGGCTTCCCTACACCGTGGTTGGAGCGCACTACGGGAAGAGGCTTCTGCCCAAGCTTTACGGATTCCCGATTCGGGTTGCGGCATTGCGGTCGTTTCTCGCGGGCAAGGACGTCGATGTCGCCGTGTCTCAAAGCTCGTTCCACTCGCCGCTGGTCGCCCGGTTGATCGGCGCCCGCTCCGTCTACACCAACGACAACGAGCACGCCCTGGGCAACATCCCCTCGTTCGTGTTCGCGAACGCAATTCTGCTTCCGGAATACCTGAATCCGGGCCGCGTGCGCTGGCAAGGCGCTCGTCGCCGCAAGATCCTCACGTATCCCGGTGTCAAGGAGGGGATCTATCTCTGGCAGCTGGCGCCGCAGATCCGCGCGAGCCGTGGTCGCGCCGCCGCGCGCTCCCGGCCGATCGTGTACGTTCGCCCCGAGCCGCGGACGGCTCAGTACTACTCGGGGGGCGAGCATTTCATGGACACGATGCTCATCGGGCTCAAGGACCGCGCGCGCGTCGTGGTCCTCCCGAGGGACGCGGCCCAAGCCGGATACTACGCCGGTCGGGACTTCGAAGGGATCGAGGTCTTGACCGGTGTCGCGGAGTTGACGACGATCGCGGCCGAATGCGATCTCTTCATCGGCGCCGGGGGCACCATGACGCGTGAGATGGCGGTACTTGGCATCCCGACCGTGTCCGTGTACCGCGGGGAGCTTCTCGACGTGGATCGATACCTGATCGGCGCGGGGAGGATGTCGCATCAACCCGACCTCACCGCGGAGCAGGCCTCCGCGATCCTCGAGCGCGACGACCGGGTCGGCGGGGGGGAAGAACTTCTGGCGAAGGGCCGCGCCGCATATGAGCTTTTCAGGTCGGTGATCCTGGGAGAAGCCCCAGGGCGCGGGGGGCTCGGCGAATGATCCGCGCCGCGATCGTCGGCCTCGGAAAGATGGGCCTTTCGCATCTCTCGATCGTCCGGGCGCACCCCGAGATCCAGGTGGTCGGAGTCTGCGATACCGCAGGGTATCTTCGGGATGTCCTGGAGAAGTACACGGGCCTGACGACGTTTGGCGACTTCGACCGCATGCTCGACGCTGTCGAGATCGATTGCGTCTTCATCGCGACGCCGTCAAGGCTCCACGGCGGGATGGTCCGGAAGGCGCTCGAGCGGCGGGTCCACGTCTTTTGCGAAAAGCCGTTCGTGCTCGACGTCGCCGAGGGCGAGGCGTTGGTCGCGCTCGCGGCCGAGAAGCAGCTGGTCAACCAGGTCGGGTACCACTTTCGGTTCGTCGCGGCGTTCCAGGAAGCGCGACGGATCGTCCGTTCCGGTGCGCTGGGGACCGTTCACCACGTGCGGGCCGAGGCCTACGGCCCGGTGGTCCTCCGTCCGTCGGGCTCGACGTGGCGATCCTCCAAGTCCGAAGGCGGCGGATGTGTCCAGGACTACGCCTGCCACGCGATCGATCTCGTGAACTTCGTCTTCGAGCTGCCCATCGACGTCTCGGGTAGCGTCCTCGGGCGAGTGTTCTCGCGCGACGTCGAGGACGAGGTCTACGCCACCCTCCACTTTGCCGGCGGCCGGACCGGCCAGCTTTGCGTGAACTGGAGCGACGAGAGCCATCGCAAGATGAGCACCAAGATCACGGTGTGGGGCACCAACGGCCGCCTGACGGCGGATCGTCAGGAGTGTCAGGTCTACCTGCGCGCTCCTGCCGTCGCGCTACCCGACCTGTCCACGGGCTGGACCGTCCGGTATACGACCGACCTCACCCCGCCGGTCTGGTTCTACCTTCGCGGGGAGGAGTACTCCGCGCAGGTCGACCACTTCGTCTCGTGCATCAAAGATCGCTCCCGCGAGAACATCAGCACGTTCGCCTCCGCGCTCGGCACGGATCGATTCGTCGCAAAAATCGTGCAGGACGCCGAGCAGCGGCCGACCGCGCCCGAGGTGGGCCGGGGCGGCGACCGGAAGCGCTTCTTCGGGTTGTTCGAATAGGCGGCTCGCCCACGCCTTGGGAGGGATTCTTGGACCGCGTGCTCTTCGGCGACAACCAGTTCTTCGGCGTGAATCACATGTCCGAGGAAAAGGCTCGCGCGCAATCGATGCGGTTCCAGGACACCCGCGCCGTCATCGACGTGCTCGACGCCGCCGCCGAAACCGGAATCCGCGCCTTCATGTGCACGACCCACGAGCGGGTCGGTGAAATCTGCGACCACGTGCGGGCGAACCCTGGCCAGTACCCGGAATTCCAGTTCTACCCCTGCATGCCCTACGCCCACAAGTACGCCAACGCAGTCACCGAGCATGGCGTGCTCGGCGCGCTGAAGATGTTTCTTCCCGAGGAAGGCGCGCTCGGAGCAATTCTGCGTGGCGGCGTCTCGGTCGCCCGGAAGGACGTCGAGGGCTTGGTGCGTCTCCTGATCGACGCCGAGCTCAAGATGTTCCGGGGGCTTGCCACCCCTGTCGTCTTCTTGCAAAACGTCGTGACCGACATGCTGCTAGGCCTGGGCTTCGACGACGCCTTCCGGATGTTCGCCGATCACGTTCGTGCGAGCCACAAGGCCGAGCCGGGGTTCATCACGATGAACCTCCCGCGCCTCTTGGACGCCCTCGAGCGAGCCGGCATCGAAAACCCGATCGTATGCGCGAACATCAACAAGCTCGGGTTCCGGATGTGCGGCGGGATCGCCGAATACGAGCGCGTCATCGCCACCCGGAGGTTCCGTCCGATCGCGATGTCCGTCTTCGCCTCCGGCGCGATACCGCCGCACGAGGCGCTGAGCTACGTCTGCTCGAAGCCGCAGGTCCGTTCGATCGTCTTCGGCGCCTCGAGTCGAAGCCACATCGTGGAGACGAAGAGCCTGATCGACAGGCTTTGGGCGGGTGAGCAGCAGGGCTGAACGCCGCGCGATCGTGGCTGCCATCGAGTTCGAGCGTTTTCGACATAGAATGCGCCCGTCGTGATCAACACTCGTGCGCGGCAGACCGCCTACCTGCTTGCCTTCTCCGACGCGATGCTCCTGGTCTTGGCTTTTTCGTCGGCGTTCGCGGTGCGCGCGCTGGTCAAACTTCCGATCCTGAACGACGGGCTTCGGATCGACTTTTCCTCGCACGCTTGGGTGTTGACCCTCGGGATTCCGCTCTACTGGCTGCTCGCTTGGGGCAACAAGCTGTACGAGGCCCCGACGCTCAGAAGCCGGGTCTCGACCCTCATCGGCCTGCTCACCGTAACCGTCTATCTGTCTGGAATTCTCGGGCTCGCCATCTTCATCTTTCAGGCGAAGAGCTTTTCCCGAGCCGTCTTCTTCATGTTCCTGGGCTTCGGCCTTGTTTACCTGGCCGTGGCACGATTGGTTCTCGTCACCTTTTCCGGCCGCGCGGGTGCTGAAGCTTCGGACGTTCGGCGCGTCTTGATCGTCGGCACCGGCCCGGAGGCCATGGACATCAGGGCGAAGCTCGAAGGGCACCCCGAGTTCGTCATGAGGGTGGTCGGCCATCTACCTGGACCCAATCCCTCGCCGACATCCGTAGATGAGAGAACTGTCGTCGGAACACTGTCCGATCTCAAGACGCTGCTGGAAAATAATGTCGTGGACGACGTCGTTTTTGCCCTCCCTGTTGCCGAGTCGCTCTCCTGTACCCGCGAGATCGGCTGGTGCGAAGAGGTCGGGGTGACCGTCCATCTGCGCGCCGACATCGTCCGAACGTTGTTCTCGCGCATGTACCCAACCGACCTAGATGGGACGCCGATGTTGACGGTCTCAGCGACCCCTCGCCAGCCAGCGGCGCTTCTCTTGAAATCAACGATCGACCTGACCGCGTCCGCCCTCGCGGTCGTCGTGCTCGCGCCCGTCTTTGCCGCGATCGCGGTCCTCGTAAAGACCACGTCTCCCGGCCCGATCTTCTTTCGGCAGACACGAGTTGGGCTGAATGGTCGGACCTTCACCGTGTACAAGTTTCGATCGATGTACAGGGACGCCGAAGACCGACGAGCCGCACTCGCGGCGCGGAATGAGATGTCGGGACCGGTCTTCAAGATCAAGGACGATCCACGAATCACCCCCGTCGGCAAGTGGTTGAGGCGCCTCAGCTTGGACGAGATTCCGCAGTTCTGGAACGTCCTCCGCGGCGACATGTCGCTCGTAGGTCCAAGGCCGCCGATTCCGGAAGAAGTCAAGCAATACGAACGGTGGCAGCGACGCCGCCTGTCCATGAAACCCGGGATCACGTGCCTCTGGCAGGTCAACGGTCGGAACGCCGTGGACTTCGACGACTGGATGCGCCTCGATCTTGTCTACATCGACACGTGGTCCCTTCGTCTCGATGCTCAGATCCTGTTGCGTACGGTGCCAGTGGTACTGACCGCGCGCGGCGCGCGTTGACGGCGCCCCCGCCCGCCTCTCGAAACCCATGCTCGACCTCTTGAAATCAGCTTTCCGCGCCGCGACGAAACGGGACGAAGCCTCCCGCTTCGAACTGCTGACGACGCTGGGGCACAAGATCCTCCCCCGCTACCGGTTCCGGTGGCCGCAGATGGCCTGGTGGGACGACGAGGAATTCAACGCGTACTTGAAGCGCATCGGGGAATACGGCGGGCAAAACACCGACCGGAAGTGGACGCTCGCGCAGACGCTGCGCCTCGTAACCCACGTGCCGGGGGACACGGCGGAGTGCGGTGTCTACCTGGGGGCGTCCTCGTATCTGATCTGCCGGGCGAACCGGACGAGCCCTCACGCCAAGTGGCACCACGGGTTCGACTCGTTCGAGGGGTTGTCGCGTCCCGGAGGCCAGGACGGGGCGTTCTGGTCGGGAGGGGACCTGAGCGTTCCGCTCGAGGCGTGCGCCAAGAACCTGGCCGAGTTCCCCGCCTGCCGGCTCTACAAGGGGTGGATACCGGAGCGGTTCCACGAGGTCCAGGACAAGACCTTCTCGTTCGTTCACGTCGATGTGGACATCTACGAGCCGACGAAGGCGAGCATCGAGTTTTTCTACCCACGACTCAGTCCCGGCGGGATCCTGCTGTGCGACGACTACGGGTTCACCACCTGCCCGGGCGCCACGCGTGCGATCGACGAATTCCTCCGCGACAAGCCCGAAAAGCTGCTTGCCCTGGCCGACGGCGGCGGGTGGCTCCTGAAGGGCGCGCGGGTCTGAGGAAAACGGGCCTGCTCGGGTAGACTTTCCGCTTCATGAGATCGCAACTCGGGAGGCTCACCCTCGCCGCGCTCGTCGCAACGGCGCTCTGGGGCCCTGCCACGGCCCAAGAGATCACACCGCTCGCGCCCCCCGACATGAGCCGCTATCTCCGCTGGGGGCCGTTCCGGGTCCGCCCCGGGATCCAGATCCCCGCGCTCGGGTACGACAGCAACGTCTTCTACCGATCCACCGGGAACGAGGTCGGAGACTACTTCGTCGCGATCGCGCCGACGATCAACGGGGTCGTCCTGTTCGGGCATCGCGCCTTCCTGACTTTCGACGAGCGGCTCGAGTTCTACGCCTACGCGACCGAGCACGCGCTGAACTACTTCAACCAGTTCGGCCAAGCGCGCGTGACCGTCCCCTTCCGCCGCTGGGGGGTGTATGCGGATCTCGGGTACAACCGGACTCGCGACCGGCCGATCGACGCGCAGGACATTCGCCCGATCCGGATCGACGCACCGTTCGGGGCCGGTGCGATCGTCAAGTTCGGCTGGCGGACCGACGCCGAATTCGGTTTCACGCGTGGCCGATACACGGCGTACGACCCCGACGAGAAATGCGATCCGAGCGTCACGCCCGGGTGTCTTACGATCGCGCAGCTCAACGACCGGACCGAAACGGGGCTCCGCGTCCTCGCCCGCTACCTCGCCTTCGGGCGGACGCGAATCGTGCTCACCGCGGTCGACCATCGCATCTCGTTCGACGAGGAGGCTGTCGAGCGCAACGGACGCGAACGCCGAATCCTCCCCGGCCTCGACTTCGGCATCGGCGGGCGGGTCTTCGGGAACTTCCACGTCGGCTACGCCCGCTTCGACCTCAGCCGTGCCGGCGCGACCGACTTTAGCGGCGTCGTCGGAGACGCGGCGGTCGGCTACCGGCTAGGCGGCCTCGGGAGCTATTTGAGCCTTCAGGGGGGGCGAGACGTTCGGTACTCCGTGCTCGAATCGGCCGATCTTTTCACCTACAGCAACGGGACCCTGACGCTTGTGAAGTACTTCAACCGTTTCTTGGGGATGGAGGCCGGGGCGGGCCACGGCACCCTCCGGTTCCTCGGGGATTCCTCCGGGCGCGTGGACGTTCTCGATCAGGGGACGCTCGGCATTCGCTTGAGGCTGTCCGAAAACGATATCGGCCGCCGCGTCGAATACGCCTTCCGCTACGTTCTCACCCGGCGAAACTCCACGATCGACTCGCTGGACCAGACCCGCGGCACCATCGGCTTCGGCCTGTCGTACGGGTACTGAAGATGTACACTGGCGCGTCGCCCCGGATCGATAGGGAGATTGGGATGTCTCGGTTCTCCAACGGCCTTCGGTTCGTCCTCGCCGCGACCCTTGTCTTGGGTGTCATGGCCCCCTCGCGCGCCGACGATCCGCCTTCGGCGCCGCCGGCGCCGTCGCTCCCGGACCCGGACAAGCCGCTGGTCCTGGAGGCCCGGCCGATCGAGACCGAAACGACGCAGCTTCCGGTGCCGGCGCGGTCGGTTCTCACACGCGGCGGGTCGGACTACCGGATCGGGCGGCAGGACCTCCTGGAGATCCACGTCTTCGACCTCAAGGAGCTGGATCAAACGGTGCGGGTCGCCGACGACGGGTCGATCACGCTCCCGCTTCTCGGGAGGCTGCAGGTGGCGGGGCTCACCAAGGGCGAGCTCGAAGCCACCGTCGCGCGCCTCCTCGAGGAAAGGTTCGTCCGGAACCCCCAGGTCACGATCTTCGTGAAGGAATACGAATCGAAAAAGGTCGCCGTCTCGGGGGCGGTCAAGAAGCCCGACACCTACGAGATGCTCGGCGAGAAGACGCTGCTCGAGATGATCTCGCTCGCCGGCGGGCTCGACAAGGACCTCGGCAAGGAGATCATCATCTTCCGCGCGCAGGAGGACGGCCCGACCCAGCGGATCTCGATCGACCTCGACAAGCTCGTCTACGAGGCCGACCCCGAGCTGAACGTCGCCGTCGTCCCCGGCGACATCGTCTACGTTCCGTCGGTCGAGAAGGTGCGCATCTTCGTGACCGGCGCGGTTCGAACCCCCGACCTCTACGAGGTCCCGCGCTCGGAGCCGGTGACCGTTCTCAAGGCGGTCACGCTGGCCGGCGGCACGACCGACCGCGCCGCCGAATCGAAGGTGCAGATCATCCGCACCGGTCCGGACGGGGCCCGCATCACGATCCCGGTCAACCTCAAGAAGGTCAAGCGCGGCAAAGCCGAGGACCCGGTCCTCCAGAAGGACGACCTCGTGCTCGTGCCGGAGTCGTTCTTCTGATGCACGAGCCCGCCGGACCGTCGCGCCACCTGCTCGATTACTGGGCGGTGCTCGTCCGGCGCCGCGGGGTCATCGTGCTGTGCGTCGCCGCCGTCACGCTGGCGACGCTCGTCGGATCGTTCCTCGTGACCCCGCTCTACCGCTCGACCGTGTCGGTCCAGATCGAGCGCCAGAACCCGGACATCCTGAACATGCGGGATCTGGGGGCCGTCGATTACTCGTGGGCCGCGTACGCCGACTTCTACCAGACGCAGTACAAGATCCTCTCCTCGGACGCGGTCGCGCGGAAGGCGGTCGAAAAGCTCGGCCTGGTCTCGCACCCGCTGTTCGGCGCGCTTCCGGCGAATCCCGGGATCTACGCACGCCTGCGCGCGCTCCTCCCCGGAGCCGGCGGCGGCGTCGAGCGCGATCCGGTGGAGATCGCCTCCACCCGGCTCATCGCGCGGCTCGACATCGCGCCGATTCGAAACTCGCACCTCGTCCAGGTGTCGTGGATCGCCCCCGACCCGTTGCTCGCCGCCGAGGTCGCGAACGCGGTCGTCGATGCCTACATCGCCTTCAACATCGAATCGAGCACCAAGACCAGCGACCAGGCGTCGCTGTTCCTCGTCGATCAGATCGCCAGCCTGAAGCGCGACATCGCCGCGCAGGAAGCGTTGCTCCAGGGGTACGGCGAGTCGAAGCGGATCGTCTCCGCCGATGACGACAACAACATCACGATCAAGGCGCTGTCGGACATCGCCGCCAAGAAGACCCAGGCGCAGACGCTCCTCGCCCAGAGGGAGGCCCGCTACAAGGCCGTGCAGGACACTCCCGCCGAGGCGCTCCCCGAGACCCTTTCCTCGGATCTGATCTCCCGCCTGAAGCAGGAATACGCCCAGTACGAAGCGGAGTACTCGGAGAAATCGAAGCAGTTCAAGGACGAGTGGCCCGGGATGCAGCAGCTGCGGTCGAAGATGGACCGCGCGCGGGACCGCCTGACCCAGGAGACCGAGGAGCTGGGGCAGAACGTCCGCCGCGCCGCCGAGACCGAATACCGCCAGTCGCAGGGCGAGGTTCGCGGCCTCTCCGCGCTGCTCGACCGCCAGCAGGACGCGGCCCAGACCTTGAGGAAGGACTCGGTCGAGTTCAAGAACCTCCAGTCGGAGGTCCAGAAGAAGCGGGAGACGCTGAACGCGTTGATCGCGCGCGGCAACGAGATGACGCTTACGACGCGGCTCAAGGACCTGGACGCCACCTCGTCGAACATCCGCGTCGTCGACCGGGCGCGCCCCGCTCCGGCCCCGTTCCGCCCCAACCGCAAGCTGAACGTCGCCCTGGGGCTTCTCGTGGGCTTCGCGATGGGGATCGCCGGCGCCCTCTTCCTCGACTACCTCGACAACACGATCGCGGGCCCGCGGGAGATCGAGCGGATCACCGGGCTCCCGGTGCTCGCGGTCGTCCCCCACCACGGGGCCGGCGCCGCCGGGCCCGTCCCGGCCGATACGGTCGATCTCGTCGCGCAGCGCGACCGCCGCGCCGCGACCTCGGAGGCGTACCGGCAGCTCCGCACCGCGATCCTCCTCTCGAACCCCGGCCACCCCCCGCGCCAGATCATGATCACGAGCGCCCTCCCGGAGGAGGGGAAGTCGCAGACGGCGATCAACCTCGCGATCGTGCTCGCGCAATCGGGGCGAAAGGTGCTCCTCGTGGACGCCGACCTCAGGCGCCCACGGCTTCACCGCGTCTTCCGGCTCGACGATCCGCGCGGGCTCTCGACCCTGCTGTCGGGGCTCGAGCAGGATCCGTCCCTCCTGATCCAGCGGACGGCGGTCGACGGGTTGGATCTCCTCGGGAGCGGGCCGATACCGCCCAACCCCTCCGAGCTCCTCGACTCGCCCACGTTCGCCGCCTTCGGAAAGCAGGTGCTCGCGTCGGGGTACGACCACGTGCTCTACGACTCCCCTCCCGCGCTCGCCGTTGCCGACCCGGCGATCGTCGCCTCGGTCGTCGAATCCACGATCCTCGTCGCGCGGGCCGGACGAACCCCGCGCGAATCGTTGAAGCGCGCGGTGGACGCCTTCGCTCAGGCCGGGATCCGGCCGATCGGCGTCGTCCTGAACGACCTCGACGCGCGGCACCACGGGTACGCCACGTACGGGACGTACGGGCGCTACGAGCGGAGCGACGAGGACGACGCCGCGGGCACCGGCCGCGCCGCCGGCGCGTAGCGGCCCAGCGCCGTGGGCGCCGCGTCCACGCCCGTCCCGCGACTTCTCGAAGCCGGGCTCGCGATCCTCGTCGTGGCCGCCCCGCTTCCGTTCGGGGCCGTCCCGCCCGGTGGGCGCATCGCCGTGGAGGCCGGCGCGTTGGCGCTGACGGCGGCGTGGACGTGGGCGGCGCTGCGGCGCCCGGTTCCGCTCCCTCCGAGACCTGCCGTGCTCGGGCTCGCCGGCCTGCTCGCGCTCGCGATGGCACAGCTCGTCCCGTGGAACGGCGCCCCGCTCTCGGCCGCTCCCGGTGCGACCGCCTCCGCGCTCCTGACCGGGGCGGCGCTCGCCGGCGTGCTGCTGGTTGGGACGAGTGTCGCCGCCTGGCGGGGCGGGCGGGTGCTGGCGGCCGCCCTCCTGGGCGCCGCAGCGTTCCAGGGCCTTCACGGCCTGCTCGTCCTCGCCTCCGGGCACCAGGTGATCTGGGGGGTTCCCAAGACCGACTACCTCGACAGCGCCACCGGCACGTTCATCAACCGGAACCACTACGCCGCCTTCATCGCCGGCTCGCTTCCTCCCGGCCTCGGACTCGCCTTGGCCGCCGCCAAGCGCGCCCGGGCGGGTGCTGCCGGGCGCTCCGGACTCCTGGTCGCCCTCTCGAACGACGGGAGCCGCGCGCTCCTCCTCGCGCTCGCCGCCCTCCTCGCGCTGGCCGGCCTGCTGCTGTCGTTCTCGCGCGCGGGAACGGCGCTCGGCCTCGTCGCCGTGGCTGCGACGGCGGCCGTCGTTCTCCGGGCCCGCCCGATGCGCGGCGCCGCGCTCGTCGCCCTCTTCGTGGCGATCGCCGCCGTTCCGCTCCTCGACCTCGGAGCCGACCGCCTGACCGCGCGCTACGCGTCGTCGTCGGTCGATCTCTCCGCCACCGGGGGGCGCGCCGACGTCTGGCGCGACACGCTGGCGATGGCCCGCGCCCGCCCCCTGGCCGGCTTCGGGTTCGGCGCGTACGTGTGGGCCTTCCCCTCGTTTCGCTCTCCCGAGATCCGCCTGCACTACAGCCACGCGCACGACGATCTCTTGCA
>JBGQLU010000038.1:0-26206 GCA_041500265.1 Acidobacteriota bacterium
CCAGGGTCGCGCGGATCGCCTCGTGTCCGCCTCGCGAGCCGAGGGGACGCGCGGTCACGCCGCGCACCCGCCCACCTTCGACGATCGGGTTCGTGGCGGCGACCTCCTCGCGCACCTCGACCCCCGCGGCGGCGGCGTGGCGGAGAAGCGTCTCGTCGAGGACGGAGCGCGAGATGCCGAGCGCCTCCCTTCCGGCTTCGCGAAGGTGTGGGAGGTCGGAGGTCACCGAACGCCCCCGAAGATCGGCGAGGAGGCAGGCGTCCATCGGCATCGCCCCCCGGGCGCGGATGTCGTCCAACAGCCCCAGGCGGTGGACGACCGCGCACCCTTCGGGCGACAGGAACTCCCCGCACACCTTGTCGCGGGGGAACCGGTCGCGCTCCAGGAGCACGACGCGGGCGCCCTCCCGGGCGGCGAGCGCCGCGATCGCCGACCCCGCGGGGCCGCCCCCGATCACGAGGAGGTCGGTCGTCGTCACGGCTCGAGCCCTTCGGCCGGGAGGGTCAGCAAGAGGCGGTAGGGGAACCTCGGCTCCACCCGCGCGCTTCCCGCGCCCGTCTCGAACCCGGCCCGCGCCAGCTCCGATTCCGTGAAGCCTCTCAGAACCGACAGGGGAGCGTCGTGCACGAACATCGGATGGCGCCGCGTCAGGCGGGCGGCGACGCCGATGAACGCCCATGGCACGACGTGGCGCCGCAGGTCGTTGATCAGCACGGCGCGCCGCGCCACCCGGCGGAATCCGGAGAGGAGGCGCACGGCCTCCTCGTGGGGGAAGTGGTGCAGGAAGAGGGAGGCTGTCACGAGGTCGAACGATCCCGCTTCGAACGGCAGGTCGAGGGCGTCACCCTGCATGACCGTCACCTCGGGAGTCCCGGCGACCCGCCGGCGCGCGTAGTCCACGGTGACCGCATCGCGATCGACGCCGACGATCCGCACCCTCCGGCCGAGCCGCCTCGCGTCCTCCGCCAGATCGAGAGGCAGGTCGGCGCCCCCCGTTCCCACGTCGAGGATCGTGAGCGTGGCGTTCTCGGGGAGCGTTTCGAGGTGCGGCCGCACGGCGTCGAGGATGACCTTCGACCCCCCGAGCCAACGGTTCACCCTATGGATGTCGGAGAGGGCGCCGTGCAGCGCCTCCGGCGCGTTGTCCCGCCGGTCCATGATCTCCGGATCCAGACGGCGCGCGGGGACGAGCACCGGCCCGCTCCGGCGTCAGTCGAGGACGCGGCGCAACACGAGCGCGGCGTTCTTCGATCCGAACCCGATGCAGTTGCACAGCGCGGTGTCGAAGCGCCGCTCGCGGCCGACGTTCGGCACCACGTCGAGGTCGCAGTCGGGGTCGGGTTCGTCCTGGTTGATCGTCGGGTGCAGGTACGAATCCCTCATCGCCAGGAGGGTCGCCGCCACGCTGGCCGACCCGCACGCCCCCTGCGGATGCCCCAGGACCGACTTCGTCGCCGAGCAGGGGATCGTCGTGGCTCGCCCGCCGAAGACAGCCTTCACCGCGCGCGTCTCGATTCGGTCGTTCATCTGCGTCGAGGTCCCGTGCAGGTTCAAGTGGTCGACGTCGCCGGGGCTGACCCCCGCGTCCTCGAGCGCCAGCTGCATCGCCCGCGCCGGCTCCTCGCCGTTCTCGTCGAGCCGCACCCGGTGGAACGCCTCGCAGGTCGCCCCGTAGCCCAGGATCTCGCCGTAGATCCTCGCCCCGCGCGCTTTCGCGGTGTCGAGGTCTTCGAGCAAGAACATCCAGGACCCCTCGGAGAGCACGAACCCGTCCCGGTCCTTGGAGAAGGGCCGCGACGCCCTCTCCGGCTCGTCGTTCCAGGCGGTGGACATGATCCGCATCAGGCAAAATCCGGTCAGGATCCCGACGGAGATCGGGGAATCGCTGCCCCCGGTGAGCATCCGGTCGGCGCGGCCGTACCGGATCATCGACATGGCGTGCCCCAGGGCGTCGGTGGACGACGTGCACCCCGTCGAGATCACGTGCGACGGGCCGCGCAGCGCGAAGCGCATCGACAGCTCGCTGGCGAGCGTTCCGGGAGTGGACGACGGGATCGTGTAGAGGCTAACCCCCTTCGGGTCGTCGAGGTAGTACTGGCGGAACTGCTTCTCGATGAACTCCAGCCCACCGCCGCCGCTTCCGAGCGAGACGCCGAAACGCCGCCGCTCCTCGAGAGGGAGGTCGGAGGCCTGAACCCCGGCGTCCTCGAGGGCTTCCGCCGAGGCGGCCAAGGCCATCGGAACCAGGCGCGGCACGTGCTTCAACTCGTTGGCCGAGATGTGGCGCCCGGGCTCGAAGGTGGTGCAGATCCCGGCGATCCGGGTGGGGAGATGCGAGGCGTCGAACTCGCCGATCGCCTTGATCCCGCTGACGCCGTTCCGGGTCGCCGTCCAGAACGCCTCGCGCCCGACGCCGTTGGGGGAGACCGCGCCGATTCCCGTGATCACGACCCGCCGCCCTTGGAGCGGGCGGGTCCCGTTGTTCTTCGACGGCATGAAGCGTCCTCGGTACTCGGCTTTCGAGTCTAACAGGGGGGCTTCGGCGCCGCCGGGATCGGCCGGCGGCGCGGGGACGGCGGAGGGGACGGCCGCCGGCGCGTCACCGGCGGCGTGCGGTCACTTCTTGAAGTAATCCGCGTTCTTCTGGATGTAGCTCTTCCACTTTTCCGGAACGGCGTCGGCTTCGAAGATCGCCTCGACCGGGCAGGCCGGCTCGCAGGCGCCGCAGTCGATGCACTCGGCCGGATCGATGTAGAGCATCTCGGCGGACTCGAACCGCTCGTCCTTCTTGGTGGGATGGATGCAATCGACGGGGCAGACGTCCACGCAGGCCGTGTCCTTCGTCCCGATGCAAGGCTCCGTGATGATGAACGCCATGAGACTCTCTCCCTTTACGGGGTCTTTAGACCCTGCTTGGCGACCGCTTCGGCCGCGCGCTTGACGGCCTCTTCGTCGCCAAGATAGTAATGCCGGATCGGCCTGAGATCGCCGTCCAGCTCGTAAACCAAGGGGATCCCGGTGGGGATGTTCAGCTCGACGATCGCATCGTCGCTCATGCCGTCCAGGTACTTGACCAGGGCACGGAGCGAGTTTCCGTGCGCGGCCACGATCACCCGGGCACCGGACTGGACGGCCGGGGCGATGGTGCCGTGCCAGGCGGGGAGGAACCGATTCACGGTGTCGGCGAGCGATTCGGTGAGGGGAACGTCCGCCGGCGCGAGGTTCGCGTACCGCCGGTCGTGGCCGGGAAAGCGCGGATCGGACCGGTCGAGAGCCGGCGGGGGCGTCGCGTAGCTCCGGCGCCAGACCTTGACCTGATCTTCGCCGAACTTCGCCGCGGTCTCGGCCTTGTTGAGCCCCTGCAGGGCGCCGTAATGCCTCTCGTTCAGGCGCCAATCCCGGTGGACGGGGATCCACATCAGGTCCATGTCGTCCTGCACGATCCACAGGGTCCGGACCGCGCGCTTCAACACCGACGTGTAGGCGACGTCGAAGGTGTACCCGCCGTCCTGCAGGAGCTTCGCGCTGCTCTTGGCCTCCGCGATTCCTCGAGGCGTCAGATCGACGTCGGTCCACCCTGTGAACCGATTCTCGAGGTTCCACGTGCTCTGGCCGTGGCGAAGAAGGACGACGGTCGGCATGGGAGGGGCATTCTAGCGGCAAACGACCTCGGGTCCAGCGGAGCCGCGACCGCCCCGGTCCGGTAGACTCGGCCGGCGATGAGCTCTCCGGCGCTCCCCGATCGCGAGGCCACCCTCGCGGCGTTCCAGGGTGCGATCGCGTCGGAGAAGTACTTCGAGGCGCACGAGATCTTGGAGGCGTACTGGGTGGCCTACCGCGGCGCGGACCGGGACTTCTACAGGGGGCTGGTCCAGGCCGCCGTCGCGCTGCACCACGCCGCGACCGGAAACGCGGTCGGCGCCCGCGGGGTGGCGGCGCGGGCGCGCGCCAACCTGGCCGCCTACGCGCCGCGCCACGGTGGGATCGACGTCGCCGCCTACCTGGACCGTCTCGACAAGGCCGTCGTGTGAAACGCGCCGCCCGGCGTCTGGCGGTGCTCCTCACGCGCGAGCGGGAGCTATGGGCGGCGGGGATGACGCGCATCGCGGGGGTGGACGAAGCGGGGGTGGGCCCGCTGGCGGGGCCGCTGGTCGCGGCGGCGGTCGTCTTTCCCCCCGACACGGGGATCGAGGGGGTGGACGACTCGAAGAAGCTCACCCCCGAGAAGCGCGAGGCTCTCGCCGTCGAGATTCGGGCCGTCGCACTCGCCTGGGCGACCGCCGTCATCGACTCGGACGAACTCGACCGTCTGAACGTCTACCGGGCCACGCTGACGGCCATGGGCCGGGCGCTCGATGCGCTCTCGCTCACCCCCGACCACGTGCTCGTCGATGCGCGGCGCATACCCGGCTGCGACCTCCCGCAGGAGCCGATCGTGAAGGGGGACGCCCGGTGCCACGCCATCGCGGCGGCCTCGATCCTCGCGAAGACGACCCGCGATGCCCTGATGCGCGGCTACGAGGATCAATACCCGGGGTACGGCTTCGCCGACCACAAGGGGTACGGGACGATCTCGCACCGCGAGGCGATCCGCCGCCTGGGCCCGTGCGCGATCCACCGGCGGAGCTTCACCCTGCTTCCTCCGCCGAAGCTCTGGGACGATTGATGGCCGTCCGCCGCGGCCACCCAACGTTTCCGCCCCGTCCCGCGTTGGAAAGGACGATGGAAGAAGCGTTGACTTTCGAGGGCCCAAGCGCGGTGGCGTCCGACGAACGGCAAACAACCGACAGGTTCGGCGGACTCTTCGACCGGCACCATGCCCACCTCTACGCGCTGGGGCTCCGCCTGACCTGGAACACCGACGATGCGCGCGACCTGGTCCAGGACTGCTTCGTGCGCGCGATCGAGAGCGGACACGTGCCCTCGGCCGACCAGGACGCCGAGCGCTGGCTGGTGCGGATCCTCGTCAACCTCTGCCGGGACCGGCAGCGCCGGTCGGTGGTGCGGCGCGAGCACGCGAGAATCGCCTCGATTGAGAGCGCACCCGAGCGCCACGATCCCGGGGTCGGTCCCGACGTCCGGGCCGCGGTGCTCGCCCTTCCCGTCCGCCAGCGCGCGATCGTCGTTCTCCACGAGATCGAAGGGCACTCGATCGTCGAAATCGCGAAGATGCTCGGCATCGCCGCGGTGACGGCGCGCTGGCACTTGCACACGGCGCGGCGCACGCTGCGGGGGGCGCTGGGACGATGACCGGCAACAACGATCTCCGCACCATCCTCCGCGACGCCGACCCCGCCGCCTCGCACGAGCTGTCTCCGGCCGATCGCGACCGGATGAAGGCCGCCGTGCTCGCCGCGGCGTCGGAGCCACGAACCCGCTGGTCCCGGCCGCTCGTGCTCAAGCTCGCGGTAGGCACCGCCGTTGCGCTGCTCGCCATCCTCGTAGGCCGACGGATGGTGGAGCCGGCTCCCAGGACTCATGTGACCGCGGCGCCCTCGCCGGCCCCGAAGGTCGAGATCGCAACGCAGCCTCCAACCGCAGTACCGGAACCCTTGCCCGCGGTCATCCAGCGCCCAGCCCGTCCCCGGCACGCGCCCCGGCCGGAGTCGGCGCAAGAAGCTACCCGCATCCTGTTCACCGCGCCCGAGGGGACGCGGATTCTCTGGTTCGTCGGATCTCCGCCGGCCAGCGAGGAGAGATCGTGATCGCACGCCGCATTCGATCGATGGCCGTCGTCTCGTCCGTTGCAATCGCCGCCACCGCGCCTGCGTGGGGAAGCTTCAGCGCCGCCTATCCGGTTCGATTCGTGCATCCGAGGGACGCGGTCGGGCTCCTGCAGGCCCGTGTGCCGGAGCTCAACTCCGACTGCAAGATCGATCCTCAGGAGGCGCTCGATCCCACCACGGCTGGGCAGCGAGGAGTGGTTCGTATCGGCTGCAGCCAGGACGCCGTGCGCGCCAAGATCGAGCAGGCGCTCACGGAGATCGATGTGCCTCCGCTCACGCAAAAGCTCCACGTCGTCGTGCTCCAGGCGTCGCGCAAGGACGGGGGGACGCCTGCGCTCCCTGGGGGCGAACTCAAGGCGCTCGACGATTTCCGGAAGGTGATGACGTACAAGAGCTTCAGTCTCGATGGCGAGACGGTGGTCCAACTCACCGAAGAGGCCAAGACCCAGATCAACGACTACTACAATCTCGAGATCGTCGTGGGCTCGGCGCGCGCGGCAGTCAACGCGATCGAGGTCCGTCGCTTCCGTCTCCTGTCGAACGTCCCGCAGCCGGCAGGGAAGGACACCATCACCTACCGGACGTTTTTCGACACCGCGTTTTCGGTCAAGCGCGGGGAGACGATTGTTCTCGGCGCGTCGTCATCCGCGGAGACCGCGCGGGTCGTGCTGGTGACGGCGCTGCCCTGATCTGCCGACCCGGCTAGGGGGTCGGCGTGGAGACGCAGAAGTCTTTCGTTGTGACCTTCGTTCGGTTGGCGAAGTCCACGACCGTCACCGTTGCGGTGTAGGAGCCCGGCCCCAAGAAGAGATTCCAGTTCTTCCCGTCGAAGACGTTCGCCTTGTCCACCGCCGAGATTGCCGCGCCGCGAATGAAGAACTCCTTCTCTTTGCAGTAGTCGGTCCTCGTGTCGTACGGCACGGTCGTGAAGATCGCATCCGTCGGGTCCGTGGCATTCATGAATTTGGCGACACCTTGGAGCTTCGAGAAGTCCCACGTCCATTGCAGCGTCGAGGTCCCCGCGGGCACCTGCGCGATTTTCGTGGTCACGGACTGAACGCCGATCTGCCGTCCTCCATCGGCGACGTCCCAGATGCCGACCAGCACGTCCGCGGCGCTCGTCACACAAGAATCCGGAAATAGTAGCGGCTTCAATTGGGCGTTCACGTTGGTTACGAGGTCGATGCTCGCAATCGAGGGGTCGGTCGTGTCGGCGCGCGGGGTGACCAGTCCCAGGGGGCTGATGATAGTCTCCGAGCCACCGCTGGGCGTCTCCGAAACGCGATAGTGGAGGTGGTGGAAGTCGCAATCGGGCCAGCGCACGACCGCTCCGAGATAGGTATCACCGGCCACCGTCTTGCCGACGACCATGTCCCCCCCGAGCGAATCCGGATCGATGTGACCGTACGCGTACCGGCGTGACCCGGGCGCGTCGATCATGACAACGGTTTGATAGTCCACCGTGTACGACTGGACGCTGTACACAGCGCCGCCCGGTTGGACGACGACGGAAGTTGGCTCCGCGCTCGGCTGGCCGCCGGCATCGAGATACGGCGCATCGACGAGGACGTCGATCCCCTCGTGAACGGGCTGGTCGTCCGCGCCCATGTACTCGAGGGCCGTCCCCACGGGGTGAGCGACCGTGGATGGGCCGACCGGCCATCCGTGGGACGAGATGGCAACGCCGGATATGAGGGCCTGCGCTACAACCTCCACGCTCGGGCGAATCGGGTCGAGTGGCTTACGTGGCGTGACGTTCAGCGAGTCCGCGCAGAGGCTCGATGAACTCAATTGAAAGGCAGCCGCCCCACCCACTGCGTGTGCGAATACTTCTCCCGCCGCCGCGAAGTCGATCTTGGGGAACGTGGCGAGGGGGCGCCGGCTAGAGAACGGGAAGACGTCACACCTCGCCGGCTGGCCGTGCGCGACCTGAACGATCGCAGGGCGCGTGGGTGCTTCGCTGGGCAGCACGGCGAACGTGATCGTTCTGTCGTTCTCGATCCTCGCCGACACGATGCGTGGCGGGGCGGCATCGGCCCCAAGGACCGAACGCCAGAGGATCGCACACGTGGCGGCGTCGATCATCGAGATGTCCGCCTTCGGTGTCCACGCGAGAACCCATCGCCCGTCGGGCGAAACGACCGCACGCTGAACCGCATGACCCTGATGGGCGGAGCAGGAGCCTGCCGCGCTCTCGATAGTGAGGTCGGACCCTTGGCGTGAAGGAAATAGGGCGAGCGTGCGACCGTCGTCGCTCGTGGCGAACGCTTGAACTAGGCCGGGGAGGCTGCGTGAACCTCGGGTCGCGCCGTCCACGATGGTCACGCCTTTCGTCGTTCGAAGCACGGCGCGGCCACAATCGGCGGATCGGGTCGGAATCTCGAGAACATCGTCGAGGGTGACGATCGCTCCTCGCGCATCCTCGATCGTCCATTTTTCGAGCCAGCCATCCTTCGCCCAGCGCCCTCCCTGATAGCGTGCCTTGAGGCCGATGGCGCACGCGGACCCGGCCGGGGCGCCGCCCCCGGTGCCGGCCGGTGTGCCGGAGGGAAAGCTGTCGGGCATGCGGGCGCGCGGATTCTTGAGCGGCGGCGCGGCGTGCGACGGCTGCCCAAGGGGACGCGGGGTGATCGGAACGAGCGGAACCGGTGTGTCGACCGGGCTCTTCGGATCGAAGATGAGCATCCCGTCGGGGGCCAACCTCGAGCCAGGAGGGAGGTTGTCGAGGACGGGCGTCGAAAAGATCGACTTCGCGTGGGCCGCCGCGAAGGCGTCCGCCAACGGTGCGGCGTAGACGGACGACGGCGTCCGGATGACCAGGTGGCCGTCGCGAGAGACCACCACCTCGATCGGAGCGCCGTGGAGGGTGGCCGCGTCCCACTGCCCGACGACGGCGGCACCCGCCCGCGACGCGAGAAGGAAGACGGAAGCGACCGTAAGGACTCCCGCGCTGATGGCTCCCGTCTTCGTCATGTCAGACCTCCTTCCTCATTGACACGGGTTGGTGTAGTCCGCCGTCAGCTCGACATAGTCCACGTTGCTGAGGTCGACGCCGGCAAACTGAGGCGTACCGGCAATGGTGCCGAAGAAATCGAGCGGCAGTCCGCAGGCGTTCACGCAGTTGGGGAGGCACTCGGAGGACGCCATGTCGCAGATCTGGAGCGACACCCCGTTCGACTTCCACTGAAAGTTGCCTTTCGGCGTCCGCCGGATCTCGATGGCATGGTTCATTCCGCTCCCGTCGACGACGGTGAACCCGATGCTCAGGGCTGTGGTGACATCGACGAACGTGTGGTCCTTCTTCCAGACCTTCAACGTCGTCGCTTTGCCGAAGCCGTCGAGCCGCATGAACCCGGACTGGGTCGCATCGGCAGGATCGCAGACGGTGTCGCCGACCTTCCAGCCGGTGTTATAGACCCCGGAGCCCGGGCTCGTTTCCTTGGGGCCCAGCACGATTATCGGTCCGGGGGATGGCTTCGAGGACTGCTCCGCCGCTGCCGGCGTCGGAGTCGGCGTCGTGTTCGGCGTCCCTCCCTGACACGCCCACATGAGCGATATCAACGCCGCCAGTCCAAGCAATTTCGATCCACGTTTCATGTCGTCGTCCTCCTCGCCTGGGGAGCCCACCCGAGCGTTTGCGACCATCGCGCAACGTCTGGGCGGTGCATTAGGTGCTCACGTTGGTCCTCAGGGCACGATTCGACCCATGCCTCGAAGGCCGAGACGCCATCGCGTCGCGCCGCATCGACGTCGGCCTCGCTTCGCCGCGCTCCCTGCGCCACGAGCAGAGACGCGGCTTCCACGATCTCCGATCGAAGTTCGGCGCCCTTGGCCTCGTCAAGTGCGCGCCGCGCACCCTTGATCGCTCCGTCCGCATCCCCAGCGGCCATGGAGGCTGCTGCGACCGCGAGGCGCGCGCGAACGCGCTCCACGAATCGAACGCCAGGCGCGTCCAGAGCGCGCTGCGCACTCTCGAGAGCAGCCTGGACTCTCCCGGTTCCCGCCAGAATAGCTGCGTTGAGGGTGAGGGCCGGCGCGAGCAGCCCCTGCGCGGCGGTCGTTCGCCCTGCTTGCTCCGCACGCGCCACGAGCGGCGCCGCGGCGTCGAATCGCCCGGCGCGACACAGGATCGTCGCCCGCACCAAGGCGATGCGAGGAATGAGATCGGCGAGGGTCCCGTTTGCTGCATTCGCCAAGGACTCGGCCTCGCGCAGCGATCGCTCGGCGTTCTCGAGGTCGCCCATGGTTGCGCGAAGGGACCCCTCTCGGAGCAGGCCATACGCCTTGGCGACGGGGGGGATGCCGCTCGATGGGGCGAGCACATCGCGCACGTCGCTAGAAGCTTCCCCGAGATGCCCGATCGCCTCGTCAACCTCCGCGCGGCCGAGACGGGCCCAAATCGGCTTGTCGGCATCCACAGGGCGGCTTGTCGTGAAGGTGACGAGATCCGAGTAGCAGCCGCGCGCTTGGCCGAGACGACCCTCCGCCAGGCTCGCGTCGCATCGAATTGCCAACGCCGCCGCCTCCACGCTGGCGTTTCCCTGCGCGCGCGCAAGGGCGATTGATTCGTCCGCGAGTCCCAGCGCCTCTCCGAACCGGTCGGTGTTGCCGATCAATCCGGCGAGGTTGACGGTAGCAAAGAGCAGCGTCCTGTCACTCTCTATCTGGCGGCCGAGGCTGTAGGCTTCTCGCAGTGTGGACTCGGCCTCGCCGAACGCTCCGCCGACGTACTCCGCCGCGCCCAGTGTGGTCAGGTACTCCACGACGCTCCCGAGCGCACCCGTCGCCCGCGCCTGGGTGATTGCGGGCAGAATCTCGGTCCGCGCGCCGTTGAGATCTCCAGCAGCGATCCGGAAATCGGCGGCGTTCGCTCGGCATCGCGCCGAATTCCCCGCGCGTCCGACCTTATCGAACGCGTCGGCGCACGCCAGATAAAACGATTCGGCGTCCTTCGCTTTTTCGGCCTGGCGCGCCAAGTGTCCGCGCGCTTCCAGCACCGCGGCCGCGCCGGGCTCGCTCCCGCACTCGCGCACCAGCCGGTCCGCGGCATCGAGATCGCGGCTCGCGACGTCGAACTTCTCCAGCATGCGAGCGGCGCGAGCGTGAACGATGAGCAACGACGGCGCCTTGGGGTCGAGCGCCAGCGCGCGATCGGAGAGCGCGAGAGCTTCTTCGCGATGGCCGCCCTCGACGGCCGATATCGCCAGCGCGCCGATCAGCGCGGGCTCGTCCGGATACCGGGTCGCGAGCGTCTTCAGGATCGCGTACCGACCGGAGGGCTGATTGCGCGCGAGGGCGAGCGCTACCTCCGCTTCGAGCCGGCCCCGGGAATTTGCCGGGAGCGCCAACGAGTCCACGAGGCGGGCGAGCTGCTCTCCCGCTTCGGCGCAGCGGCGTCCGTATCCGCAGCGGTCGAGATACTCGACGTGCGCGATCGCCGCGTCGAGATAGCGGGGATCGATGGCGAGCGCCTGTTCGACGAGCTGCAGCGCATCGCCGAACCGGAGCTCGCGGCCCGCCTTCTTGGCCTTCGCGAGCAACAGCGCCGCCTCGTCCGAGCGCGTGCCCGCCGCCTCCGCGCGCTTCGCGCGTCCGGCGCCGGACGGCCCTCCCACGGCCGCGAGCAGCTGCGCCGAAGTTGCGTCCACGAGGCCCAGGTAGCTCGGAGCGCGCACGCGGAACGATCCGGTCGCGACACCATCTTCGCCGTAGAGGTCCACGGCGGACTCGAATCCCCCTTCCACCTTGTACACGGTTCCGGCCACGATGAAGCGGGGCGAAGCCATCGACGCGAGGCGGGCGACCGCCTTTCCGCGCGGCGCGCCGGGGGGGAGACCCTGGAGGAGCTCGTCCATGCGGTCGGTGGGCGTGCGCCTCACAGCTCCGGAATCCGACACGGTCGCGGCGACGAGATCCGCCAGCATGTCCCCCCGCGCGTCGGCGTCGTCCACGCCGCGGAGCTCGAAGGGGAGGACCGCGATCAAGGCGCGGGGAGGGACGGGGGGCAGAGCGCCGGTGTCCCAGGGACGGCGGGACAGAACCACCGCCGCGGTGGCGACGGCGGCCACGCCGACGAGCGCGGCGGCGATCCAGCGGATGCGGCGGCGGCGGGCGCGGACCGCTTCGAGCTCGAGGAGGGGACGGATGCGTTCGCCGCGGGCGATGGCGCGCAGATCGCGAAGGACGACGTCCGCGCTGTCGTAGCGATCGGAAGGCTCCTTGTGGAGAAGGCCGATCACCACGTCGCGGAGGGAGCCGGACTGGGTTAGCGAGTCCGGCTCGGCACCGCTGCCGGGAGGCTCGCTCAGAATCGCCGACGCGGTCGCCATGGGGTACCCGCGATCGAAGGGGTGCTCGCCGGTGACCGCTTGCCAGAGCAGGATCCCGAGCGAGAAGAGGTCGCTGCGAGCGTCCACCCTGTCCCCGCGGAGCTGCTCGGGGGACATGTAGGCGATCGTCCCGACCGCGTGGCCCGCCTCGGTGAGCGTGGCCTCCGATCCTGACGACGAATCGAGCGCCGCGAGGCCGCGGGTCGCGCGCGCGACCCCGAAGTCGGTCACCTTGACGTGCCCGTCGGAGGCGATCATCACGTTGCCGGGCTTGAGGTCGCGGTGGACCAGCCCCGCCTTGTGGATCGCCGACAGCGCCTCGGTGATCTCGATCGCCCAGTCGAGGATCCGCTCCTGCGACGGATGATCCTCTCGGAGCACGGTGTCGAACTGCCGCCCATCGATGTATTCGAGGACGAGGAAGATATCCTCGCGGTGCTCGACGACGTCCAGGACCGAGCAGACGAACGGGTGCTGCACGCGGCAGGCGTAACGAGCCTCGCGGGCGAAGCGATGGCGGGAGCGTTCGTCGTCGGCGCGCGCAGCGGTGAGCGCCTTGACCGCGACGTCCTTCCCCAGGACCTCGTCGCGTCCCCGATAAACCTCGCCCATGCCGCCGACGGCGATCCGCTCGCCGATCCGGTACCGGCCGAGCGCCACACCCGTCCACGACGGGGAGGCCTGGTCTCCCACCGCCGAACTATCCGGTTCCACGCTCGCGTCTCCCACGCCGTGCGAACGTCGCGTCGACTCTCTTCGAGAGATGAATACGGGGGCGCAGGGGTCGGCGCGCGCCGATTAACGCCCTTTTCTGGTTCATTTCAGGACGGCGCCTCCCGCGTCGGCCAGGGCGCGCTCCGCCTCGGGCCAACCCGGCCGGGCGGCCAGGGCTCGCCGGTACTCCTCGATCGCTCCCGACCGATCTCCCGAGGCCGCGAGCGCTCCCGCGAGGTCGAAATGGGCGTCGGGATCGCCCGGCGCGATCGCCAGCGCCTCACGGTAGGCGATGATCGCGTCGATCAAGCGCCCGGTCCGGGCCAAGAGAACTCCTCGGTTGACCCTGGCGCGGACGTGGGCCGGATCGAGCCTCGCCACCGTCTCGAATGCTGCAAGAGCATCGTCCGCTCGCCCTTCCCGAGCGTAAAGGGCGCCCAGGTTGTTCCATGCCTGCGCGTACCCCGGCCGCATGCGGATCGCCTCACGGTAGAGACCCTCGGCCTCGTCGTCGCGCCCCGCCTTCACCCGCGCGTTCGCGAGGTTGTAGCGCGCCGCGGCGTAGCGCGGGCTTCCTGCGACCGCTGCCTCGAGCGCCTCGGTCGCTCCCGCGACGTCGCCGCGCTCGAGCAGCAGGACGCCGAGGTTGTTCAGAGCCTGAGGGTGGCCGGGACGAGCCCGGAGCGCCGCGCGGAACGCGGCCTCGGCGTCCTCGGTGCGGCCTTCCGCGACTCGCACGACCCCCAGCCCGTTCTGCGCGTTCGGCGAGCCCGGACTCGTCAGCACCCATCGTTCCTGGAACGAAGCCTCGCTCCCGAACGCCGCCGCGCGGTGAATCGTCGTCGAGGCGGCCGCGGCGAGCAGGAGGGCTCCCGCTGCGAACGCGGCGGGGCGTCTCGGGATTCTCCCCGCTCCCGCCGCCAGCAAGGCGAGCGGAGCCAGCAGGGCCGGGAAGACGTACCGCTCATCGAAGAGCGTCTCCTGCTTCACGAAGTTCGCGGCCGGAAGCTGCACCGCCAGGAACCATCCCGACCAGAAGAGGGCGTTCCTCGTTCGCCCTTCGAGGGCGAGCACGCCGACGGCGCATCCCAGCGCGATCGCGAGCCGCGGCGGCGACAGCCAAGTCCTGAGCTCGGGCTCGTAGAACAAACCGACGTACGGAGCGAAGGAGGATTGCAACCCGTACCCCAGCGACGCCAACGGGAGGAGCGCCGAGCCTGCGGGCTCGAGCGCGGGAGCCGAATCCGCCAGCACCGCATGGCGCACGAGCACGTAGCCGAGGACGATCGCCGCCCAGGGCGCGTGGCGCCGGGCCCACGTGCCGAGCTCTTTCGGGCGCTCCTTCTCCGTCGCATCGGCCAGCAGGAACAAGAGGGGTGTCGCGATCGCGACCTCCTTCGACAGTAGCGCGAGGGCGAAGCACGCCAGTGCCCCACCGCGCGCCCACCGTCCCGGCGTCAGCCAGAGAGCGACCGCCGCGATCATCAGCGCCACCGGCAGCAGCGTGTCCCGCCCCGCTATGGGGAGCACGCACGACGATGCGACCGGATGGAAGGCGAGGAGCGCCGCCGCCGCGAGCGCCGGGACCGGCTCGATCCCGAAGCGCGGCCGCCTCAAGAGGGCGTACGCCGAAGCCGCCAAAGCCGCGGCCAGCGCCGCGTTCGCGAGGAGGAACGGAACCGGGTGGTCTCCGGAGACCCACTTCTGCGCCAGATAGGTGAGGCGGGTGAGCGGCCGGTAGTAGGGGAGGGAGCCGTAGTACGGCTCCGAGAAAGCGCGCCCGAAGTCGGCGAGCCTGGCGGGGCGGGCCTCGTCCAGGATCAGTTCGCGATCGTCGTAGAGGAAACCGCGCCCGCGCGAGAGCGCCCCGTAGAAGGCCGCGATCGCGAGGAGCACGGCCGCCACCGTGACGGCTCGGCGTGCGCGGGGGCGGTCGGGCGCGATCATTGCCTCCGCACTATAATCCGCCGCCGTTTCCGGCAATCTCGATCCGGCGCAGGGGGCGAAGCGTGAAGATTCACGAGTATCAGGCGAAGGCCGTGCTCAAGACCTACGGCGTCGCCGTGCCGAACGGCGAGGTCGCGGCGACCCCCCAGGAGGCGGAGGCGATCGCCGCCCGGCTCGGGACCCCGAAGGTCGTCGTCAAGGCGCAGATCCACGCCGGCGGCCGGGGTAAAGGTCGCTTCAAGGGTGGGTCGATCGGCGGGGTCGTGGTCGCCGACGCCGCGAAGGCGGGCGACATCGCGCGGCAGATGCTCGGGGCCGTGCTGGTCACCAAGCAAAGCGGACCCGAAGGCCGGGAGGTCCGCCGCGTCCTCGTCGAGGAGGGGATGCGGATCGTCGCGGAATATTACTTGGCGCTCCTCCTCGACCGCGGCGTTCAGGCCCCCGTCTTCATCGCCTCGGCGTCGGGAGGGACAGAGATCGAGGAGGTCGCCGAGGCGAACCCCGACGCGATCCTCAAGCTCCCGGTCAGCCCGATCACCGGCTTTTCCCCTTGGATGGGACGAAGGCTCGCGTTCGGATTGGGGCTGAAGCCCGCGCTCGTGGCGCCCTTCACCAAGCTCTGCGCCGCCTTGCATGCGGCCTTCCTCGGAACCGACGCGTCGATGATCGAGATCAACCCGCTGGTCGAGACCGCCGACGGCCGCATCCTCGCCTTGGACGCCAAGGTCAGCTTCGACGACAACGCCCTCTACCGGCATCCCGACATCAAGGAGCTGCGCGACCTCACGGAAGAAGACCCGCTCGAGGTCGAGGCGTCGAAGTTCGGCCTCAACTACATCAAGCTCGACGGCACCATCGCCTGCATGGTCAACGGCGCGGGCTTGGCGATGGGGACCATGGACATCATCCAGCACCACGGGGGTGCGCCGGCGAACTTCCTGGACGTGGGCGGAGGCGCCACCAAGGAGATGGTCACCCACGCTTTCCGCATCCTCCTCGCCGACAAGGGCGTCCGGGCCGTGCTCATCAACATCTTCGGCGGGATCATGCGGTGCGACGTCGTTGCCGAAGGGGTCGTCGCCGCGGCCAAGGAGGTCGGTGTCAAGGTTCCCGTCGTCGTCCGGCTCGAAGGCACGAACGTCGAGCAAGGGCGGGAGATCCTGAAGAGCTCGGGGCTCGCGTTCGTCGTGGCCGACGGAATGCGCGACGCGGCCGAAAAGGTCGTCGCCGCGGCCGGGAGGGCGTGATGGCCGTTCTCGTCGGGAAGGAGACCCGCCTGCTCGTCCAGGGGCTGACCGGGAAGGAAGGCTCGTTTCACACGAAGCAGTCGATCGAGTACGGCACCAACGTCGTGGCCGGCGTCACCCCCGGAAAAGGCGGGACGCGCCACGAGGGGATTCCGGTCTACGACACCGTCGATGCGGCGGTGGCGGCGGCCGGCGCCAACGCCACCGTGATCTTCGTCCCGCCCCCGTTCGCGGCCGACGCGATCTTGGAAGCGGCCGAGGCCGCGATACCGCTGATCGTCTGCATCACCGAGGGGATCCCCGCGCTCGACATGATGCGGGTGATCGCGTTCCTGAAGACGAAACCCGCCGTCCGCCTGGTCGGGCCGAACTGCCCCGGCGTGATCACGCCCGGGGCGTGCAAGATCGGGATCATGCCCGGGCGCATTCACAAGCCCGGGCGGGTCGGCGTCGTCTCCCGCTCGGGGACGCTGACCTACGAGGCCGTGGACCAGCTCACCCGTCTCGGCATCGGGCAATCGACCTGCATCGGCATCGGCGGAGACCCGATCAACGGCACGAACTTCATCGATTGCTTGAAGCTCTTCGAGGCGGATCCCGGCACCGACGCCATCGTGATGATCGGCGAGATCGGCGGCACCGCCGAGGAAGAAGCCGCCCGCTTCGTCCGGGAGCACGTGAGGAAGCCGGTCGTGTCGTTCATCGCCGGGCAGACCGCCCCGCCGGGGCGCCGCATGGGGCACGCCGGAGCGATCATCTCCGGCGGCAAGGGGACGGCGGCCGACAAGATGAAGGCGCTCCGGGACGCCGGGATCCGCGTCGTGGACACGCCGGCGGCGATCGGCGACACCATGAAGTCCGCTCTTTCGAGCTGAGGAGACCCGATGATCGAGCGAACCCTAGCGATCGTGAAGCCCGACGGTGTTGCGAACCGGGTCGCCGGCCAGGTCGTCGACAGGATCGAGAAGGAAGGCTTCCGCATCGTCGCGATGAGGATGCACCGGCTGAGCCGCGCGGAGGCCGAGGGGTTCTACGCCGTCCACAAGGAGCGCCCCTTCTTCAAGGACCTGGTCGCCTTCATGACCTCGGGGCCGGTGGTCCTGATGTGCCTCGAGCGCGAGAACGCGATCGCGCACTGGCGCGAGACGATGGGCGCGACCGATCCCGCAAAGGCGGCCACCGGAACGATCCGCAAGCTGCTCGCGACCAACATCGAGAAGAACGCCGTGCACGGGAGCGATGCCCCCGCCACCGCGGCGTTCGAGCTGGGCTGGTTCTTCCGGGGGTACGAGCTCGGCTAGCGGGGCGCGGACTCTTCGTCCAGGAGGCGCATCGCCTCCATGACGAGGAACATCGTGTCGCTCTCGATCGTCGTGCGCCGGCTGGCGACGCCGTGCTCGATGGCGAACTCTCCCGTCTTCCAGCGCGCCAGCTGGAGGAAGGCGGCCTCTCCGGACGCCTCCCCGCACTTCGCGTGCACCGCGGCGCCGTCGCGAAACCAGATCTTCCCCGTCCGGCCCGCGTGCCCCAGGGCCACGCAGGCCGTCTTCATGCCGATGGCGAGGATCTGCACGATGTCCGGGACCCCGAGGTTGTCGAGCTGGCCGGTGACGCCGCGCCGCTGGCGCTTCAACCCCTCGCCCCGCCGCGTGGACTCGCGCGTCAGGATGTTCGCGATCCTGGCGAGCAGCTCCTCGAGGTCGGTCGTCTTGACCAGGAAGTCGTCCACGCCTTGCCGCAACGCGCGGATCTTGAGCGGCCGGTTCTCCGAACGCGCGAGGAAGGCGAACGGCACGTGCTGGAGCGGCGCGTCCTTGCGGATCTCGCGCAGGAGCTGGAATCCCTCGCTGGTGTCGCCGTCCACTTCCGCGAGGACGAGGTTGGGGGGAGCCGCGAGGATCGCATCGAGCGCCTCGTCCGCGCGGGCGACGCAGCGGACCTCGTAGCCGTCGTTTACGAGCCGCATCTGGAGGAGCCTTCGGAACTCCGGGTCCGCGTCGCAGACGACGATCGAAGGCTTCTCGCTCCCGCCGAAGACCGCTTGGGTCTTCTCGAGGACGCGGATCAGCGCCTCGGCCACCTCGGGGTCGAACTGCTGCCCCGCGCAGCGCTCGATCTCCTGGACCGCCTCCTCGGGATCGAACGGCGGCCGGTGCGGGCGGGGAGAGCACATGGCGACGTAGGCGTCGGCGACCGCGATGATGCGCGCGCCGAGCGGGATCTCTCGCCCTTTCAGGCCGTCGGGATATCCCTTCCCGTCGTAGCGCTCGTGGTGGTAGCGGATGACCGGCAGGACGTTCCAAGGGAATGTTATGTGCTCGAGCAGGCGCGCGCTCGCGGGGGCATGCTCGCGGAGCGCCTCGGCCTGCTCCGGCGCCATCTCTCCCTCGGCGGGGAGCCGCGCAGGGTCGAGCGCCGCCTTCCCGACGTCCTTGAGCAAGCTCGCGAGCACCGCCTCGTGAACAGCTTCCTTCCTGAGGCCGAGCTCGTCGGCGATGCTCCGGACAAGGCGGGTGACTCGGTTCGACGTGCCGCGGAAGTGCGTGTCGGAGAGCTCCAGGAGGCCGACGAGTACGTCCACCGTCTGCACCAACGCGGAGAGTCCCTTCTCGGAATCGTCGTCGGGCGCGGTATGGGCCGGCCGGCGCCCCGGCTCCAAGCTCGAAAGGAGGACCTCGGCGCTCACGAGGAAGTCGGCCGGGCCGAACTGGAGGAGGTCGGGGGACTGGCGCACCGCGCCGAAGCTCGTCACCAGCACCACCCGGCACCCCGGCCGCAGCTGCTCGAGCCGCGCGCGCTGCCGGCGTGCCCGGGCATCCACGCGATGGGTCTCCAGGAGCACCATGTCGGCGGCGACGGTCTCCAGGACCCGCTGAGCTTCCTCGACGCTTCCCGCGAGCGTCGGTGTCATGCCGCGTCGGCGGACCTCCTGGGCGAGCGTCTCCCGCGCCTTCGCGTTCTCCGACACGATCACGACCCGGGACGCCATACGTCCACCCCGCTCCCCCGGAATGTAGGTCCCCCGGGCGCGTGGTCAATCCCCGCGCTCGGGTGGGGTACCATCCTCCCGGCATGAGCGAGCTTCGCCGCCTGTTCGGCTACATGCGCCCCTATCTCGGGCGCTTCATCCTGGGATCGGTCTTCCTGGCGCTCGCGGGTGCGCTGATGGTCGCGAGCTTCGCGATGATCAGGCCGCTCGCCAACGAGGTCTTCGGGCTGGCCGGAGACGCGGTTCGGGCGGCGCCGGCGGCCGCCAAGCACCGCGGCTTCGACATCCTGGCGGCGGTCAAACAGGCGGTCCCTCTCGAACGCATCCTCGCCTGGGCGACGGATCGGGCGTACGTCGAGGTTCCGCTCATCCTCGCCGTGCTGTTCTTCTTCCGTTCCGTGTTCCTCTACTTCGGCCAATACTTCATCATGAGGGCGGGAACCGCGGTCATCCGCGATCTCCGTGCCGACCTCCACGAAGCGATCTCGTTCCAGTCGCTCCGGTTCTTCCAGGCCAATCCGACCGGGACCCTGTTGTCGCGAATCTTGGCGGACGTCTCGCGGCTCCAGAAGGTCACCACCGACGTCCTCGCCGATTTCGTGCGGGTCGGACTCACGATGCCGCTGATCTTGGCGCTGGCGCTCTATCAAGATTGGAGGCTTTCGCTCGTCGCGATGGTCGCGCTTCCGCTCCTCGCCTACCCGATGGTCCGCCTCTCGAAGCGACTCCGGCGGGCCTCGACGCGCTCGCAGGAGACGCAGGGGGAATCGGCGGGACTTCTGACGGAGACGATCGCCGGCGCCAAAGTCGTGCAGGGGTTCTCGATGGAGCGGTTCGAGATCGGACGCTTCCGCGCCGCGCTCGACCGCACGCTGAAGGCCGACCTCAAGGCCGCGCGGGCCGTCGCGCTGGCTCCGGCGGTCATGGAGCTATTCGGCGGTGTCGCGGGGGCGCTTCTTTTCTCGTACGCGGGGCGCCAGGTGGCCAAGGGGCGGATCACGGGCGCGGACGTTTTGACCATCCTGTCGAGCCTCGCCTACTTCTTCACCTGCCTGAGGCGGCTCAACACGATCAACACGGAGATGCAGCAGGCGATCGCCGCCGCCAAGCGCGTCTTCGGCATGATCGACCGCGAGCGGGAGATCAAGGACCTCCCCGGTGCTTTGGCGCTCCCGCCGTTCGCGCGCGAGATCCGGTTCGAGCACGTGGACTTCGCGTACGACGACGACAAGGTCCTGGACGGCCTCGATCTGACGATCAAGCCGGGGGAAACGGTGGCCGTCGTCGGTGCTTCGGGATCCGGAAAGACGACGCTCGCAAACCTCGTCCCGCGGTTCTACGACCCGACCCGCGGGCGCATCGCGATCGACGGCCACGACTTGCGCTCGGTCACGCTCGAATCGCTGCGCGGGCAAATCGGGCTCGTGACGCAGGAAACGGTCCTGTTCAACGACACCGTGCGGAACAACATCGCCTACGGGCGCGCCGACGTACCGATGGAAAAGATCATCGCCGCCTCGAAGGCGGCTCACGCCCAAGAGTTCGTGGAGCGCCTCCCCGAGGGGTACGACACGATCTTAGGTGAGCGCGGGGCGCGTCTGTCGGTCGGCCAGCGCCAGCGGATCACGATCGCGCGCGCGCTCCTCAAGGACCCGCCGATCCTGATCCTGGACGAAGCGACCTCGGCCTTGGACGCGGAATCGGAGAAGCTCGTTCAGGAGGCGCTCGAGGTCTTGATGAAGGACCGCACCTCGATCGTGATCGCGCACCGCCTCGCGACCGTCCGGCGCGCCGACCGGATCCTGGTCATGGAGCGCGGCCGGATCGTCGAGGAGGGGAGCCACCGAGATCTCCTCGACCAGGACGGCATCTACGCCCGACTCTACGCCCTGCAGGTGCAGGAATCGCCGGTGTGAGCGGCTCGCCATCGGCCTTCGCTCGCGTCGAGGTCCGGCGCGACCGGGTCCTGCTCGCGATCGGTTGCGCCGTCCTCTACGGGGTCCGTCTCGGCGCGAGGGACCTCTGGAACCCGAACGAGCCGATCTACGGCGAGGCCGTCCGGGAGATGACGCAGCTTCACACCTGGCTGGTCCCGCACGTCAACGGCCTCCCCTTCGGCGAAAAGCCGATCCTGTATTACTGGCTCGCGCTTCTCGCCTCGACGCTGCTGGGGGGCGTTTCGGAGCTGGCGCTGCGCGTCCCCTCGGCGGTCGCCGGGCTCCTGACGGTGCTGGGCGTGTACGAGCTCGTGCGCCCGTACTCCGGCCGGCGCCACGCGCTCCTCTCCGCGGCCCTGTGCGCGACGACCTTCGACGTCTGGTGGAACGCCCGCTTCATCCAGATGGACATTCTCGTCGCGGTCACGACGTTGTGGACGCTGCTGCCGCTGACGCGAATCCTCGACCACGAGATGCCGCGCGCGCGCGGCTGGCTCGCCGCGGGGGCGGTCGCCGGCGTCGGATTCCTCGCGAAGGGGCCGGTGACGTGGATCTGCCCTGGGCTTGCGATTGTCGTCTATGCCGCGGCCACCCGCCGCCTCCGCGACCTCGTCCGCGTCGAGATCCTGCTCGGTGCTTTGGCCGCCGTCGCGATCGCCGCCCCGTGGTATCTCCTCCTCCTCGCGGGAGGCCACGCCGACGTCGTGCGCGAGGTCCTCATCCGGCAGAACTTCCAGCGCTTCTCGAACCCCTGGGATCACGTCGCCCCGTTCTGGTACTACGTCCCCTATTACTGGGCCGACATGGCGCCGTGGGCGATCTTCGTTCCCCTCGCGTGGAAGCTCGCCGGTCGCGACGACCCGCGCAGGAAGCTCGCGGTGCTGTGCGCCGTCTGGATCGTGTCGATCGTCGCGTTCTTCTCGCTGTCGAAGAGCAAGCGCGACCCGTACATCCTGCCGGTGGCCCCCGCCACGGCCATCCTGGCGGCGGAGGTCGCGCTCGCCTTCGCGGGCGACGCCCTCTCCCGCGCGCGGCGGCGTGCTTTCCTCGCGATGAACGCCGCGATCGCCGCGGTGTTCATCGGCGCGGGGATCGGCGTCGTCGTGAAGCTCGCGCCCAAGGTTCCCGACCTCCTCGGCCCCGCCCGGCTCCTGGCCGGCGCGAGCGTCCTGGCGGGCGCCGCTCTCGCCGTCGTGTTAGCACTCCCGAGGACGCGCCGCGGCCTGATCCCGACCGCGGCTTGTGCCACGGCGACGGCGCTACTGTTCTTCGTCGTCGGCGGGTGGGTGATGCCGCCCGCGGACGCCTACAAGTCGGCGCGCCCGATCTGCGACGGGGTCGCCCGTCTGGCGGGTCCCGACGACGCCCTCGCGTCGTACAACTTCTGGAAGTGGCGGGCCGAGTACCGCTACTACCTCGGCCGGCCGATCGACAATCTCCCCGGAATCGACCCCCTGCGCGCCGCCTGGGGCGGTCCGAGGCGTCTCGTGCTGTTCGTCGAGTCCGAGCAGCTCCAAGCCGCGCGCTCCGTGATCGGCGACCGCGCTCCCGTGCTCGCGCGCGGGGTCGGCTCGGGAAAGACCTACGTCTTCATGAACCGTTAGCCGCCCGCCGCCGGCGGCGCCCCGATCACGGGAACGAGCGGGGGCGGCAGCTCCGGCCGCGGCTCGGGACGGTGAGCCTTCCAGAGGAGGAAGAACGTGATCGCGAGGACCCCCGCGACCATCCAGACCTCGCGATTCCGGAGCATGCGGTCGGACGACCATCCGAGGTTCGACGCGGCGGCATAAGGGCGAAACGTCGGAAGCAGGGCCGGGACCGCCTTGAAGTAGCGGTCGTACGCTTCTCCGTGCACCTCGCGCAGGCGCGCCGGCTCGACACGCTCCTTGCGGGGCATGTAGTAGCCGAAGAACACCGCGTAGCCGATCCCGAGCATGATCCAGTTGGCGTAATACGGAAGCCGGCACATCACGCACAGGCCGGTCAAGATCAGCAGCCGTCCCAGGTAGAGCGGGTTGCGGGTGTACCGGTACGGTCCCGACGTGATCAGCTCCTGCGTCTTCAGCAGGTGGCCCGACGCCCAGAACCGGACGACCTCTCCGGCCGCCGCGATCGCGAAGCCGATCGCGACCTCGGCGGGGCGCGGCTTGGCGAGGATCACGAGGCCGACGATGAACGCGAACGTCGCGAAGAGCCGGACGGCGGCGAGGCGCCGGTCATACCTTTCCTTGCTCACCGCGGAGCCTCCGGGGTCGATCCGATCCGGGAAGCTCCGGAGGATACCGCATGTGCCGCCCCCCGGCGCGCCGCGTCGAGGTTCCGCCGCGCCCGGGGAAAATCGGGACGCAGGACGAGTGCCCGCTCCAGCAACGGGATCCCCTCGTCGAGCCGCCCCGCGCTGCACAGCAGCGCGCCGGCGTCGCAGAGGATCTCGGGGTCCGAGGGCGCCAGGCGTGCCGCCTCGATCGCGTGAGGGAGCGCGTCCGCCGGCCGGCCGAGCCTGAGGAGGCATCGCACGAGATGGGCCCTCGCGTTGGCGTCCCGCGGAGCGCCGCCGACCGCGCGCGCGAGCGCCTCCGCCGCCTCGGAGTCGCGCCCCTCGAGCTCGAGCGCATACCCGAGGTTCGCCGCCGCCCCGGCGTGGTCCGGCTTCGACGCGAGGACCGCTCGGAATTCCCGCTCCGCTTCCACGGTCGCCCCGCGCCGCGCCAGCAGGATGCCGAGGTCGTTGTGCGCGAGCCACGCCCCGGGGTTCTGCGCGATCGTATCCCGCCAGAGGATCTCCTCGTCGGCGTAGGCGAAGGTGCGGGCGAACGTCCGTCCGGCCAGCAGGGCGACCAGGACGGTTCCCGCGATCGCGGTCGCCCGCGTCCTACGCGCCCCTCCGCAGAGGAGAACGATCGGCCCCAAGCTCGCCAGGTACTGGAAGTGGTCGGCCACGAAGGAGTAGCGCATCGGATAGACGTCGAAGAAGCCGAGCGCCGGGGCGAGCGTGACGATGAAGAACGCCGCCGCGGCCGCCGGTCCCCGCCCGATCCTGTCCCGTTGTGTCCACAGCGCTGCGACCAGCGCGACCCCCACGACGACACCGACCCAGCTCGACGCCGACGAGGCATCGATCGCGAAGCGCGGGTAGACGAAGATCAGGGTCTTCGGCCAGACGAGCTTTCCGAGATAGAACCACGGCACCCGCCCGGCCAGGACGATCCGGTCCCAAGCGGTCATCGTCCAATCCGACGCCGAGCTCCGGATCAGCGACGTCTCGAGATGCCGCGTGATCGAGCCGAAGACGGCTCCCGCCGCGAGCATCGGGAGGAGCCACGCCGCTTCGCCGCGCGAGACCCTCCCGCGCTTCCACCACAGCACGGTCGCCAGCGCCACCGGAAGGGTGGAGGTGACGGTCTTCGAAAGCAGCGCCGCGGCGTACAGGGCGGCGGCGATCCACGGCCGGCTCCGCCCAGGCTCCCGGTCGAGCGCCCAACCCAGAAAGACGCTCGCGGATCCGAGGTAGAAGAGCCCCGACAGGACGTTCTTCCGCTCGGTCACCCACGCGACCGATTCCGCGTGGACCGGATGGACGGCGAACACCGCCGCGGCGAAAAACGCGCCGGGAAGCTCGAGCAGCACGAGCAGCCTCCACAGCACGACCGCGGAGGCGGCGTGGAGGAGCACGTTGTCGATGTGGTAGCCGAGCGGTCGGAACCCCCACAGGGCGTGCTCGACCCAGAACGACGTGTGGGTGAGCGGGTAGTACTGCGGGGTCGCGTCGAGGGTCGTCCAGATCGCGAGCAGCCCGTGCGCGTCCTTCAGGGCCGGGTTGTCGGTGACGTGCGCGTCGTCGTCCCAGACGTATCCGGCGCGGACGACCGGGAGGTAGCTCGCGGCGACGATCGCGACCAGGAGCGCCGCGAGGCGGATCTCCTTCCCGCTCACGCTCGCTTGCCCCTCAGCGCGTCCCACAGCGCCTTCACGCGCCGGCCGGCCACGTGGCGTCGCACCGACGAGGGGTCGAGCGAGGCCAGGACTTCCGCCTCCGGGCGACCGGTGAACCGCGCCCGCATCCTCGCCGCGGCGACGCGATCCTGAGCCTTCATCTTCTCGAAGAGCGACCGGCGCCAGGGGAACGCGTCGGCGCTCGCCACGATCGCGGTGGCGAGGTCGACCACGTAGACCGCGCCGTCGTGCCCGATCAGCACGTCGCGATGATGGAGATCGCACAGCGCGACCCCGCGGGCGTGGAGGGCGGAGACGATCCCGTCGAGCCGGTCGAAGATCTCGGGGGGAAGCGTGCGTCCGGGGAGAGTGGCGAGCGGCGTCGAATCGATCCAGGCGGTCGCCAGGGCGAAGGGACCCACCCGGCCGAGAAAGGCCGGGAGCCCCGCGATCCCCGACGCGGTGCGGTACGCGCGGCACTCGCGCCGCACGAGCAGCCGTCCGAGCGTCTGACGGACGAGGAACGGGCGGCCGCCGTAGTCCTTGACCGCGACGACGCGATCGCCGACCTCGACGACGCGGACGTCGGCTTTCGACACGTTGCGGCCGCGGAGCGTCCGAAGGAGCCGGCCCGCATCGATCGCCGCCCGGTCGAGCCGGCCGCCGGGCCCCGCCGTGGTAGACTCCGCGTCGGAACGAACCACCGTAAACCTTTGCGCGTCTTGAGATTAACCGTGACGGCTCCGGGGAGTCCCACCATACCATCGCGGTGCCCACGGCGTGAAGATCTGCGCAGCCGGGTCGTCACCCGGTGGGTCGCCGGGGAAGGCGGGAAGGCCGACGTCTTCACGGTGAACGGCCCCGGGGGCGAGGTCGTCGTCAAGGACTTCGCGGGGCGAGCCCTCTGGGCGAGACTCCTCGGCCGGTTCCAGATCGCGCGCGAGGTCAAAGCCTACGCCTGGCTCCGCGGGGCTCGTGGCGTGCCGGAATTCGTCGGCAGGATCGATGCGCTCGCCCTGGCTCTCGAGAAAATCGAGGGCGAGCGCCTCGCGTTCGCCGAGCTTCCGCCCGGGGCCGCTCCCGGCCTCCTCGCGGAGCTCCGCGCGATCCTGAACGCGATCCACGAGCGCGGCGTCGTCCACAACGACCTCCGCGGTCGCGAAAACGTCCTCCTACGCGCGGACGGCGGCCTCGCGGTCTTGGACTTCGCCGCGGCGATCCGTCTCCGGCCGGGAGGTTTCGCCCACCGGCTGCTGTTCCGCGCGCTCGCCGCGACCGACGAGGCGGCGTTCCTCAAGTGGAAGGGGATGCTGGCGCCGGGGAGCTATACGCCGGACGACGAGGCGTTTCTCGCGCGGTTCGAGCGCCGGCGCGCGCTCTGGCC